>NZ_RZQG01000537.1:0-4196 GCF_003998635.1 Mesorhizobium sp. M7D.F.Ca.US.004.03.1.1 | reverse complement strand
CGCCATGGAGAGCCCGATAAGGCCGCAGATCCTGATTTCACTGGTCGAGCTCGATATCGCTTCGATCATGCGGGCCAAGCGCGCCGGCGCCCAGGGCTACCTCTTGAAGCCATTCAACAGGCCGCAACTGCTCGAGCGTTTTCGCACCTTGAAGATCGCACCTGATTCGGTGGTGTCGAGCAATTCCAGGAAAAGCGCGTGACGCGCCTGCTGTCAGGAATTGCGTAAAAAGAGATAATTACCAGCCCATCACGCAAAAAACCCGGCCAGAGCCGGGTTTTTTATTGAAGAAAGTCCGAACGATGCCCGTCGATCAGGCGCTGACGCGGATGTCTTCCGGTTCGCGCAGCACATAGCCGCGACCCCAGACCGTCTCGATGTAATTCTGGCCGCCAGATGCCGCGTCGAGCTTCTTGCGCAGCTTGCAGATGAAGACGTCGATGATCTTGAGCTCAGGCTCGTCCATGCCGCCATAAAGATGGTTGAGGAACATTTCCTTGGTCAGCGTCGTGCCCTTGCGCAGCGAGAGCAGCTCCAGCATCTGGTATTCCTTGCCGGTCAGGTGCACGCGCTGGCCGCCGACTTCGACGGTCTTAGCATCGAGGTTGACCACCAGGTCGCCGGTGGTGATGACCGACTGGGCGTGCCCCTTGGAGCGCCGCACGATGGCGTGAATGCGGGCAACCAGCTCATCCTTGTGGAACGGCTTGGTCATGTAGTCGTCAGCGCCGAAGCCGAGGCCACGCACCTTGTCCTCGATGCCGGCCATGCCGGAGAGGATAAGGATTGGCGTCTTTACCTTGGAAAGGCGAAGCGTTCTCAAGACCTCGTAGCCCGACATATCAGGCAGGTTGAGATCGAGAAGGATGATGTCGTAATCGTAGAGCTTGCCTAGATCGACGCCCTCTTCACCGAGATCGGTCGTGTAGACGTTGAAACTTTCCGATTTCAGCATCAGCTCGATGCTTTGTGCGGTTGCACTGTCATCTTCTATCAGCAGAACACGCATTTCATTCCCCTTTTCTGCTGCCGGACCATTTCACGACCCGTCCGGACCCGGAGCAGTGGTTGCCTTGTGCAGAGGCTGCCATCAAATGGTTAACAAAACCTAATTTCCCGCCCATGACGGTACCAGATTTTTTAACCTCTTTCTACACCCTCTTGAATCTAATAACGAATCTCAGAACCAAATCCTAATGCAACACATCAATAATCTGGACTAAGTGACTCCAGAGACTCATCGACGTCGCTTCCGCATCGGCGGCCGGAATTTTTACCCGGCCTTAAGTCCTGACCCGTATGATTAACAATGCCCGTAAACGAATGGTTACCGCTGGCAAAAAACTTTAGGGTTTTGTTTCCCATAGTTCGGGGAAAGCCGGTGGACACGGGTGCGGCCTGGGCTCTTCCAGGTGGTTTGGACGATAAGTGCGGGTGTGCGTTTCCGGGAGTACGAATCATGAAGTCACGTGAAAACCTCGTTCGGCTGAAACAGTTTCAGGTGAATGAGAAGCGGCGGCAGCTGCTGCAGCTCGACATGATGATCGCCGAGTTCGAACGCATGGCCGTCGAGCTGGAGCTTCAGATCACCGCTGAAGAAAAGAAGGCCGGCATCACCGACATCAACCATTTCGCCTATCCGACCTTCGCCAAGGCGGCGCGTTTGCGCCGCGACAACCTCAGAAATTCGCAAAGCGACCTCGCGCAGCAGCGAAGCACTGCCGAATCATTACTCGGCGAAGCTGAAGCGGAGCTTTCCAAGGCGGAAATGCTGGAATCGCGTGACACCAAGATCCGCGAAGCCGAAATCGGCGGCCGCAGCGCCATGATCGGCTGAAACCGGCCTGTCCACGACATTGGCGCTTGCCATCTGGCAAGTGCATGATCTCGGCCGGCCCTGGTGGAAGGCCGCCAAGAAAACTGAGAGCCGCCCTAAGTTTTTATGCATGTCGTTTTCCCAAAACCGAGGTCACTTTTGGGCGACATACATTAGGCGGCCCAATCCCCTTCACCATCGGCAATTGCCCTCGCACGGGCGTCCTTGATGTCCGGTGCATGCTGCTCCGCCCATGATCTGATCTCGGTAAGGAGCCCCGCCAGGTTCTGGCCGAGTTCGGTCAACTCATATTCGACACGCGGCGGGATGACCGGGAAGATATCGCGCCGCACCAGTCCGTCACGCTCAAGCACGCGCAGCGTCTGCGTCAGCATCTTCGGCGTAATGCCTTCGAGCTTGCGGGCAAGCTCGCCATTGCGCAGCCGGCCTTTGCGCAGCGCGCAAACCACCAGATAGACCCATTTGCTGGCCAGCATCTCCAGCACGGTGTGCGAAGGACACGTTCGCCGGAACGCGTCATAGCCGAAACCGCAGTCGTTCTCACTATCCATGAGGTGCGTATATATCAGAAAGGTACATACTGGACAAGGGACTATTACTATCCAAATGATAGTGGCAGCAACCAAGCAGGAGATATCTCAATGCGTGCCGTTATCCAGAACTCCGTCGGCGGACCCGACGTCCTTGTCATTGCCAATCAGCCCGACCCCACACCAAAGGCCGGCGAGGTGCTGGTCCGCGTCAAAGCCGCCGGCATCAATCCGGTCGATGGCTCCGTTCGCGCCGGCCACTATCAGCTGCTCGGCGAGCCGCCCTTCATCCTGGGCTGGGATATCCCGGGAACAATCGAGGCGCTCGGCGCTGGCGTCACCGGCTTCAAGATCGGCGACGAGGTGTTCGGCATGCCGCGCTTTCCCAAGCAGGCGGCGGCTATGCCGAACTGGCGGCTGTGCCGGCCGATGAAATCGCACTGAAACCGAAGGGCGCCGACCACCTCCAGGCAGGCGCCTTGCCTTTGGCCGGCCTGACCGCCTGGCAAGGCCTCGTCCGCCATGGCGGGCTGAAATCGGGCCAGCGCGTATTGGTCCATGCGGGGGCCGGCGGCGTCGGCCATCTGGCGGTGCAGATCGCCAAGGCGCGCGGCGCCTATGTTATCGCCACCGCCAGCCCGCAAAAGCTCGATTTCGTCCGCAAACTCGGCGCCGATGAGGTCATCGACTACACCAAGGGCGATTTCACCGACCAGGTTCGCGACATCGATCTGGTGCTGGAGCCACTGGGCGGCGAGCATGCCGAACGCTCACTGAAGGTGCTCAAGCGCGGTGGCGTGCTGGTGTCCTTGCTCAATGTCAGCGACGCCACCAGGGCGCAGGCCAGTGCGCAGGGCATCCAGGTCGAGCGCATGTCCGTCGTGCCCGACAGGAAGGGCCTGCAGGAACTGGCTCAGTTGATCGATGCGAAAAAGCTCGCCGTCCATGTGGCGAAAAGCTTCCCGCTCGACCAGGCGGGGGCTGCTCACGCCTTCCTCGCCACCAAGCCGATCGGCAAGGTTGCGCTGACGGTTTGAGCGCCAAAAGACTCGTTTCGAAAACGAAGGCGCGGCTTGTCGCGCCCTTATTTCCAGCGCGCGGGCGCGGACGAACCTAGCGCGGCGCGCTGGATCGTCTCGCCTCTGCCCGGTTATATGCGAGATCGGCGACGTTGAGAAACGGGTGCGCGCTCGAGAATCCATATGGGTAGAACCAATTCGAACGGAACCTCCTATCGATCTTTAAGCCTTTTAACCCATGTTACCGAAGTAGTTAACAAGAAATACTTGGAATCTTAAGTTTTGGGACAAAGCGTGTGGTATATTCCGGGAGTACCGAGGAAAAACGCAGATGGGTTCGAAGAGACGTCAACTTCCTTGTTCGACTCATCTTCCCGTCACATGGCCTGCGAGAGGTACTGAGCGCCAATTTCCGTATGCTGGACCTGTCTGAGGGCGGAGCGGCGCTGTATATCGGCAGCTTTTCAGGCAGTCCGGATCACTTTTACCTGCAATTTGGTGACGAAAAATCCGAACTCGTGAGCTGCTACCTGGTTCAAAGGACACAACACGCGCTAAGTTGCCGATTCAGCAATCCGCTCCCAACCGCACATATCGACGCGATTATTGCCCAGAAAGAGATGGACCTAACCATCGAAAGTCTTTTTTCGAAGACGAACGAGGATTTGGTCAACGACTTCCTCGGCTCATTTGTGGAATAGATTTCTTTCATACCTGATCGGGGAAGCGCGATCTTCTCCTCGCCCTGTGGAACCCCGAAGGAGGGACGACCCATGGCTCACCCCCGCGGGTCTGCGAGCGAGCTTGCGT
>NZ_RZQG01000536.1:0-4197 GCF_003998635.1 Mesorhizobium sp. M7D.F.Ca.US.004.03.1.1 | reverse complement strand
ATGCAGGCGTGCGAGCAGGCTGTCCGGCAAGCCTTCACCCTCGGTACCGAGATAGAGCGCCATGCGTTCACTCCGCTGCGCATCGCGGATGTCGGTCCGCCCGCGTGGTGAGAGCGCGAATTGTTCGAAGCCGCGCCGGGCGAGCATTGCCGTGAAGCCGGCGGTGTCGGCGAACGATGCGAACGGGATCTTGAGCGCGGCGCCGACGGAAACGCGGATCGCCTTGCGGTAGAGCGGATCGCAACATGTCGCATCCAGCAGAACTGCGTCGGCGCCAAAGGCGGCGGCGTTGCGGAAGATCGAACCCATATTGTCATGGTTGGCGATGCCGACGAGCACCACGACCAGCGCCTGGGCTGGCAAGGCATCGAGAAGAGCCTCAGCCGACTGCGGCGCCCCCTTGCGTCCCATGGCCAGGATGCCACGATGCATGTGAAACCCGGCGATTGCGTCCATCACCGCGCTGGTGGCGACATAGACGGGGAGGTCGGCCGGCGCCTTGCGCAGGATCTCCTCGAGACCGGCCAGCCGATTTTCCAGGATCAGCGCCGATTCGGCGGCAAAGCGCCCTGCCGAGAGCAGCAGGTCCAACACCACCTTGCCTTCGGCGACGAAGCGGCCTTGCCGGCCGGCGAGGTCACGCTCGCGGATGTCGAGATAGGCAGCGACGCGCGGATCTTGCGGGTCGTCGATGCGAATGGGATCCATGCATTCCTCGCGGCCGTCGCATCGGCCCGAATATCCGGAACGATCCCCGGCGCTCACCTTTGGCCAGGAAAGCACGATGCGACAATTCGCGACGATCAGCTACCTCTGTGCGCCCGGATGGGCGCATGTCGCTCTGACAACGATCAGCTACCTCTGTGCGCCCGGATGGGCGCATGTCGCTTTGAAATCGCCGGTGAGGTCAGCGGGCTACAGTGTGGTCAGGTTCCGGCACGGCGCAAACGGTGCGCCATCTGGGACAGGTCGTCCTTGCCGCTGCCGAAAATACCGTCCAGCATGTGGAGCAGTTCGCGCACGGCGTCGGATTTACAGGAATAGTAAATCATCTGCCGGTCGCGGCGTGTGTCGACGAGGTCGAGCGCCCGCAACTTGGCGAGATGCTGGGACAGGGCGGATTGGCTGAGCATCACCTTCTCGGCGATGGCGCCGACCGACATTTCACCCTCGGCGAGATAGCTCATGATCAACAGGCGCTTCTCATTGCCCATCAGCATGAGAAACTCTGCCGCCGCTTCGGCGTTGACGATTAGCTTTGTCGAGACCATCGATCCCCCATGCTTCTTGTTCATCCTGACGCCATGGGGGCAATGGCATCTGATTCCATAAACTCACTCGTGAATCGGCACATGCGATTCAACGTCACCAACAAAAGGTAGAGCATTTCATTTAAATCTCAAGTGTTGCTTTTGATCAATCATAATTAAGTCCAGTGCCGACGTCGACCGAGGCCCGTCCGACCCTGGCCATTTCGACCAGAACGTGTCGCAATTCGCGTGCTGCTGCCAAGGGTTGTGGGAAGAAGACCCGGCAAACATCGTCGCCCGACACCAGATCCATACCATCGGCATCGAATCCGGCAATTATCCAGCCGTTGCCGGACACTTTCGTGAAATGCTTTGCATAAACGGCGATCGCGTCGAGATGGTCGGCGTTCATGTGGTCGATGGCGGATTGTTCGCTCGTCGCCAGTTCCTCGACGATCGGTCCGCTTGTGAGCACATCCGATTGATCGAGCTGATAGGCCTTGCCGAAGCCGCCGTTGAGGCTGGCGCGTTGCGGCTCGAGGCGAAAGATCGAAAAGTCGCCGAGACCGGCGTAAAGTTTCGCCTTGGGATTGCGGTTGAGATAACGGCGCTCGGTGCGGGCGTGTTCGCTTGATCCGCGCTCAAGCCGTGCCGCCTGGCAGACCAGTGTCAGGCGCGGGTGCGCCAGCGGGTCACCTTTGCCGGGTTCGCCAAGCAACAGGGAGCAGCGCGGATCGGCAAGCAGGGCGCCGGTGTGCGCCGAGAGCATCGAAACCAGGATCAGCGGCGCGCCATCAATGTCGGTGGCCACGCCGACCCTGCTGGCCAGCGGCGAGCCGGTTTGCGGTTCGATCACCGCCAGAGCGCCAAAGCGGGCGTTGCGCAGAAGCGTCTTGCCCAGCCGGATCGCTTCGGCGTCTGTCTCGCGGATCACGTCCTTCTTCGGTTCGTCCAAGGCGTCACCGCAATAAGTTGATTTATCTTCTCTAGTTATCGGTCAGCAAGCCGGATTTGACAAGGTCGTCGATCTCGGCTTTCGCAAGGCCGAAACGTGCCAGTATTGTCGCCGGCGACAAATCGTCATCGCCGGGCATGGTGGCCAGTGTTGGTTGCGAGCTCGAGAAACGCGGCGCCGGGGCAGGGCGCTCGAATGCACCCGCCGTCACAAAGGCGTTGCGTGCCCGATTGTGCGGATGGTGCTTCGCCTCTTGCAGCGATAGGACCGGGGCAACGCAGGCATCGGTTTGGGCAAACAGCAGGTCCCAGTCGTCGCGCGATTTCTGCCGGACCCGATGGGCAATGGCCGCGCGCATCGGCGGCCACAATGCCCTGTCGTACTGGCCGGATACAAAGCGCTCGTCGAGCGGCAGCAGCCTGGCGAATTCGGCGAAGAACTGCGGCTCGAGGCAGCCGATGGCGATATGGCGGCCGTCTGACGTCTCATAAGTGTCGTAGAAGGGGGCGCCGGAATCGAGCAGGTTCGCGCCGCGCTTTTCGCTCCACAACCCGGCCGCCATGAAGGCGTGCAGCGGCGTCGCCAGCATCGAGGCGCCTTCGACCATCGCCGCGTCGATGACCTCCCCCTTGCCGGTGCGTGAGCGCTGGAACAGGGCGGCCAGCACGCCGGCAATCAGCATCATGGCACCGCCACCGTAGTCGGCGACGAGGTTGAGTGGCGGGACGGGACGGCCGTCAGTGTGACCGATGGCGTGCAGCACGCCGCAATAGGCGAGGTAGGTGATGTCGTGGCCGGCGCGGCCGGCGAGCGGGCCGTCCTGGCCGAAGCCGGTCATGCTGCCGTAGATCAGCGCCGGGTTGCGTGCCAGCACCGCTTCAGGGCCGAGGCCAAGCCGTTCCATGACACCGGGACGAAAGCCTTCGAGCAAGATGTCCGCCTTTTCGGCCAGGCGCAGCAGCAGATCGGTGCCTTCCCGGCGCTTGAGGTCGATGCGCAGCAGTGCGCGGCCGTGGCGGTCGATGTTGTACTCATCCGGCAGCGACAGGAACTGGCTCGCCCCCGCCCGTTCGATGCGCAGCACTTCGGCGCCCATCTCCGACAGCAACAGGCCGGCCAGCGGCACGGGGCCGAGCCCGGCCATCTCGATCACCTTCAAACCGGCAAGCGGACCGGTCTTCCCGGCAGCTGGCAAGCCGGCGCTCATGACCGTCTACTTCGGCGCCATGCGGATGGCGCCGTCGAGACGAATGGTCTCGCCGTTCAACATCTGGTTCTCGATGATGTGAAGGGCGAGAGCGGCATATTCGGACGGCTCGCCCAGACGCGATGGGAAGGGCACGGCGGCACCCAGCGAATCCTGCACCTCTTGCGGCATGCCGGCCATCATCGGCGTCTTGAAGATGCCGGGCGCGATGGTGCAGACGCGGATGCCGGAACGGGCAAGGTCGCGCGCCACCGGCAGCGTCATGCCGACGACACCGCCCTTGGACGCCGCATAGGCGGCCTGGCCGATCTGGCCATCATAGGCGGCAACCGAAGCGGTGTTGACGATGACGCCGCGCTCGCCACCTTGCAGCGGCTCGAGCTTCGACGCGCGCTCGGCGACGAGGCGGATCATGTTGAACGTGCCGATCAGATTGACTTCGATCACCTTGCGGTACTGATCGAGGGGATGAGGACCATCTTTGCCGATCGTCTTCACGCCAATGGCGATGCCGGCGCAATTGACCAGGATACGCGGCTCGCCAAGCTTGGCGACGACGTCGGCGAGTGCAGCGGTTCCGCTGTCGGCACTGCTGACGTCGCACTGGACGGCAATGCCGCCGATCTCGGCCGCGACCTTGGCCGCGCGATCAATACCGACATCGAAGATGGCGACGCGGGCGCCCTTGGCGGCCAGCGCGCGCGCCGTTGCCTCGCCAAGACCGGAGCCGCCGCCGGTGACGATCGCGATCTGGCCGTTCGGGTTCATGGCGTCATCCTTTGATC
>NZ_RZQG01000535.1:0-4198 GCF_003998635.1 Mesorhizobium sp. M7D.F.Ca.US.004.03.1.1 | reverse complement strand
GGACAATCTGCCCGCTGAATCCTGCCTCGAGGAAACCTACTATCACCGCCTCAACCCGCCGCAGGGCTTTGCCTTCCAGCGCGTCTACACCGACGCCGACAAGAATGGCCATCGTGCGCTGGATGAGGCGATGGCGATCGAGGACGGCGATGTCGTGCTGGTGCCCAGGGGCTATCACCCCTGTGCCGCCTGCCACGGCTATGACCTCTATTACCTCAACGTGATGGCCGGGCCGAAACGGACGTGGAAATTCCACAACGCGCCCGAGCACGAATGGTTGATGAAGGCCTGACCGATCATACCTTCCCAGGTGAAGCTATTGGTCCAGCTAGAAAAAATCGTCGGCTAAGGACCCACAAGGTCGATTTGCCTTCGAAAACCCTTCAAAGCTTCGTCAATCCGTCATGGAAATCACCTATGGCAGCGGGACTGACGAGGACTACCGATGCGCTACGCCATCTATTTCACCCCCCGGCAGGACGAACCGTTGGCGCGGATCGCCGCCAACTGGCTCGGCCGCGACCCGTTTGGCGCCGCGACAAGGCCGGTCGAGGCGGTGGCCGACCTGTCGGCGGCGGAAGTCGCCTTCCACACCGCTTCGGCGCGCCGTTATGGCTTTCACGCGACGCTGAAAGCCCCTTTCCGCCTGGCTGCCAACGAGACCGAAGCCTCGCTGCGCGCCGCACTCGACCATTTTGCCGAGGCGACGCCGGTGGTGACCATCCCGCGCCTAGTCGTCAGCCAGATCGACAGCTTCTTCGCACTGGTGCCGGAAGGACCACTGCCGGCGCTCAACCGCTTCGCCGATGACGTGGTGCTCGGCTTCGACCGGTTCCGCGCGCCGTTGACCGAGGCGGAAATCGAGCGGCGCAGCCCGGATTCGCTGAAGCCGGCCGAGTTCCGCAACCTCTGCCAATGGGGCTACCCCTATGTCTTCGAAACCTTTCGCTTCCACATGACGCTGTCGGGCCGGGCAGCGTCACAGGAAAGCCCTCGTTTGCGCGCAGCAATCGACAGTCTGTTCGCGGACATTCTGCGACAGAAGGTGCTGGTGGATGCGCTGACATTGTTTGTCGAAACCGAACCGGGCGCACCGTTCATGGTGCTCTCGCATCACGCACTCGGGCGCCGTTCCGCCAGAAAAACTGCCTGACACCCTGCCGGAACAACCCCAGCCGGAACAACCAAGGACTGCCTGAAATGACCGCCGAAACTGTTCTCCACAACGCCCGCATCGTGCTTGCCGACGAGATCGTCGAGGGTTCGCTGGTGCTGCGCGATGGGTTTATCGCCGGCATCGAAGCCGGCACCAGCCGCAGCGGCGAGGACATGGGCGGCGATTACATCATTCCCGGGTTGGTCGAACTCCATACGGACCACCTCGAAGGCCACTACGCGCCGCGGCCCAAGGTGCGCTGGAACCCGATCGCCGCCGTGCTCGCCCATGACGCGCAGGTGGCGACCGCCGGCATCACCACCGTGCTCGACGCCTTGCGTGTCGGCATGGACGAAGACGCCGACCTGACGTCGACAGACATCCGCAAGCTGGCCGATGCCATCGAGGACAGCGTCCAGCAGGATCGTCTGCGCGCAGACCATTTCATCCATCTGCGCTGCGAGGTTTCGGCACCGGACTGCCTCAGGGCTTTCGCCAATTTCGATGGCGACGAACGGGTCAAGCTGGCATCGCTGATGGACCACGCGCCAGGCCAGCGCCAATTCGTCAACCTGGAAACCTATGCCTATTACTACCAGCGCAAACTGAAGCTGACCGACCGTGACTTCAAGCTGTTCTGCGAAAAGCGGATGGGGGAATCGGCCGTGAATTCGGGGCCGAACCGTGTCCACATCGCCGCCGCCTGCCATGAGCGCGGCATCGTGCTGGCCAGCCATGACGACGCCACCATTGGCCATGTCGGCGAGGCGATCGAGCAGGGCGTGCGCGTCGCCGAGTTCCCGACCACGGAAGAAGCCGCCAGGGCCTCGAAAGAAGCTGGGCTCGGCGTGCTGATGGGTGCGCCCAACGTCATGCGCGGCGCCTCGCATTCGGGCAACGTCTCGGCCCGCACGCTGGCTAGCGACGGCCTGCTCGACATCCTGTCGTCCGACTACATTCCCTTCAGCCTGATCCAGTCGGCGTTCTTCCTCGGCGATGTCGTCGAAGGCATTTCCCTGCCGCAGGCTGTCGCCATGGTCTCGAAGAACCCGGCCGATGCAGTTGGCCTGACCGACCGCGGCGTCATCGAGCAGGGCCGCCGCGCCGATCTGGTGCGCGTGCGCGTCGACGACCATGTTCCGGTCGTACGCACCGTCTGGCGGCAGGGACGCCGGGTCGCATGATGGTGTCGGCGCTGATCGAGCGAGAATTGTCCGCCGAGACGTTTCCGATCCGCGATGGCGTTTTCGTCGCCGTGGTTGGACCGAGTGGCGCCGGCAAGGACACGGTGATCGGTTACGCCCGCAACCATTTTGCCGACGAGACAAGGCTGGAGTTTGTCCGCCGCGTCATCACGCGGCCGAGCGATGCCGCCAGCGAGGATCACGACACGCTGGCCGACGCCGCCTTCATCGAAGCCGAAGCCGATGGCGCCTTCGCCATTTCCTGGGAAGCGCACGGCTTGCGTTATGGCATCCCGGCCGATGTCGACTGGTCCGTCGCCAATGGCCGTGTTGCTGTCGCCAATGTGTCGCGCGCGATCATCCCCTCCTTGCGCGAACGCTATGCCAACCTGGCCATCGTCGAGATCACAGCCTCACCGGACGTGCTGGCGGAGCGGCTGGCAATGCGGGGCCGCGAGTCACGTGGCGAAGTGCTGGCGCGACTGGCGCGCAGCGCCAATATGAGCCTGTCCGGCCCTGGTGTCACTTCGATCGACAACAGTGGCCCGCGCGAAGCCGCGGGCGAGCGTTTTGCCGAGGTGCTGCGCAAGGCGATGGCATTTTCCGACATGTCGGGTCTGATCTAGGCTTCCAGCGCTTGTCGAGCGCCTTCCAGGGCCGATGCTGGTGGCTGGCGGTCGATCTCGAGCCGCAGCGCGTGCGGCTCGACTCCGTCCGTTGGTGCTTCGCTTGCTTTTTCGCTGCCAGCGGAGCGCTGTGTGGTGCGGACGGCATGGTGATCCTGGACCACGGTTCAAAAAGATCATGGTAGAATGAAGCAATACAGGAAGCCTTGATGCATAGTCTGACACCTATCCTTTCGACGATCACGGCGGCATTTCTCGCCTCCTTCGTCGAAGTCGTCGAAGCCTTCACCATCGTGCTCGCCGTGGGGGTCACGCGCGGCTGGCGCCCGGCACTGACCGGCGCCGCACTGGCGCTGGCGGTGCTGGCGGCCCTGGTGCTGGCGTTCGGCCCGCTGCTGGCACTCGTACCCATAGCCACGCTGCAGTTCGTGGTTGGCGTCCTGCTGATCCTGTTCGGCATGCGCTGGCTGCGAAAAGCCATCTTGCGCAGCGTCGGCGTCATCGCCCTGCATGACGAGGGGGCAGCCTTTTCCAAGGAAACCGCAGCCTTGCACCAGCAGGCCAACGACCGCCGAGCCGACTACCTCGCCGGGCTGGCGTCGTTCAAGGCGGTGCTGCTCGAGGGCGTCGAGGTGGTGTTCATCATCATTGCCGTCGGCGCGGCTCACGGGCAGACGCTTTACGCCAGCCTGGGCGCGCTGGCGGCTTTCGTCCTGGTGATGCTTATCGGCCTGGCTGTCCACCGGCCGCTGGCGCGCGTACCGGAGAATGCGCTCAAATTCGTGGTCGGGCTGATGCTGACCAGCTTCGGCATCTTCTGGACCGGCGAAGGCATCGGCGCCGACTGGCCGGGCGCCGATCTCGCTTTGCTTGCCATTTTCGCCACCGTCGCGCTGGCCTCGTTGGCCATGGTGCGCTGGCTGCGCAGCACCTACCCCACCCTCACTGGAGGACTCGCCAGATGAACGTCATCCGTCTGGTTCTGAACGAACTCATTGGCATGTTTGTCGACGACGGCAACCTGGCCTTACTGGCTCTGGTCGTCATTGCTGGAGTGACGGCGGCGGTAAAGCTACTGGCGCTCCCGCCACTGCTTGGCGGCGGCCTGCTGTTGGCGGGCTGCCTCGCCATCCTGTTGCAACGCGTTCGCCGCGCGGCACGCGCGACCAATCGGTAACGGCGGCGGGCATGCGGTTCGATGCCGGATAGGCTCCGGCGGGGACCGCATGGTG
>NZ_RZQG01000534.1:0-4208 GCF_003998635.1 Mesorhizobium sp. M7D.F.Ca.US.004.03.1.1 | reverse complement strand
CCACTACATCTTCCGCATGCTGTTCAGCCAAGGCGTTCGGCTTGAGGATCTCGGCGTGGCGACGCTGGGCGGTGGGCCGGTCGAGACCGACGGCCGGACGATCTGGCGGCGTTTTGCCGAGTACTATTATCTGTTTCGCGGCACGCCGACCCGGCTGTGGTTCGATCATGTGCTCGCCCATCTGTTCGGCATCGACGAACCGCTGACCGCCGCAACTGCCGACCGCCACTACGACACCATTGCGACGCTGCTGCAGTGGGAGAATTTCCGTCCGCGCGCGTTGTTCGAGCGCTTCAACATCGAGGTCATCGCGACAACGGAAGGCGCGCTCGACGATCTCCAATGGCACCAGATGATCCGCGACAGCGGCTGGCAGGGCCGCGTCGTCACCGCCTACCGCCCGGACGCGGTCGTCGATCCCGACTTCGAAGGGTTCTCGACCAATCTCGACCAGCTCGGAGAGATCACCGGCTGCGATACCGGCAGTTGGGGTGGCTATCTCGATGCGCATCGCCAGCGGCGCGCCTTCTTCAAGAGTTTTGGCGCAACCTCGTCCGACCACGGCCATCCGACGGCCGAGACCGCCAATCTTTCAGGTGCCGCGGCGCAAGAGCTGTTCAATCGGGTTCGCCGTGGTTCCGACGACGAGCGTGAGCGAAAATTGTTCCGCGCCCAGATGCTGACCGAGATGGCCAAGATGAGTCTCGACGACGGGCTGGTCCTGCAAATCCATCCCGGTTCCCAGCGCAATCACTCACGCGCTGTCTTCGAGAAATTCGGCCGCGACAAGGGCTTCGATATCCCGACCCGGACCGACTATGTAATGGCGCTGAAGCCGCTGCTCGACTGCGTCGGGCTGGAGCGCGACCTTACCGTCATCCTGTTCACGCTCGACGAGACCAGTTATGCGCGCGAACTGGCGCCGCTCGCCGGCGTCTACCCGGCGCTCAAACTCGGGCCGGCCTGGTGGTTCCACGACAGCCCGGAAGGCATGCGCCGGTTCCGCGAAATGACGACGGAAACGGCCGGCTTCTACAACACGGTCGGCTTCAACGACGACACGAGAGCCTTCCCCTCGATACCGGCGCGCCACGATGTGGCGCGTCGCGTCGACTGTGCCTTCCTGGCGCGTCTCGTTGCCGAGCACCGGCTGCGCGAGGACGAGGCGCATGAGCTGGCTGGGGAACTGGCCTACACGCTGGCCAAGAAGGCCTACCGGCTCTGACGCGTGCTCGCGCAATAGACGCTGGTCACTTATCCGCGATGAGGAGATGACGATGACCGCAAGGATTTTCGCGCCGGCCGGCAAGGGCGCGTGGACGACAACGCCGGACGGCAACAGGCGGCGCGTCCTTCTGCACACCGATGAATTGATGCTGGTCGAATTCGGCTTCGACAGGGGTGGCGTCGGCGCCCTGCATTCGCACCCGCATGTCCAGGCAAGCTATGTCGCCGAGGGCCGCTTCGAGGTGACCATCGACGGCCAGACCGAAATCCTCGCGGCCGGCGGCAGTTTCATCGTGCCGTCCGGTCTGGTGCACGGCGTCAAGGCGCTCGAAGCAGGGCGGCTGGTCGACAGCTTCACGCCGCACCGGGCCGATTTCCTCGGCTGAGCGAGCGGGATCAATGCACGCCAGAAGAAGCCCGCGCTGCCTTGTTCCAGCACACCTCGCAAACGAAAAACCCCTTGTCTCCGAAGAGGCGCGGGCCTGTTGCCTAAGCCCTTTGGCGCCGCAGTACTCTGACCATCACCGCAGGATGCGCAGTGATTCGTCGGTTACATCGACGTCCTTGGGACATCTTGCGATCAGTGAATTGCTACTTTTTGGTTGGGTCGTCTGCCGGGTTGACGTAGGTAATCGCGAAAGGTCCCTCGCCGTGAACCTCGACAATCGTATCGCTTGTCGTCCACGCGAAGTGATTCATTCCAGTCGGGGCAACGCCGAAGCCGCCAGCCGTCAGTTCGATACCCTTCGCCTCGTCGAGCTTGTCGCCCATTCCGATATGAAAGTTGCCGGAAATCACTGTCACATATTCCGAAGTGGGGTGGTTGTGCGCGGGAATTTTGTAGCCCGCGGGCATCTTCAGCCGCAGCACATAGATGCCGTCCTTTGACGGATCGCCTGCAACAACCGCGATCTGGGCGCCAGCTGGAAGGACAGCAGGAGCGGGCCCCCACTTGATTTCGTCGGCGTTTATGGGCGCGTCGTGAGCAAATAGGGGCGCTGTTCCAACAAGCAGAAGTGCAAGTGCGCAGGCAAGTTTCAACATCCTGGTGTCTCCATTTGGGTCGCAGAAAGGTCGTGTTTTTTGCCAAAGCTCGAGGGTTGATAAGATCGGGCATCGGGTGATGCGGGATTAATCTGTCGAGCTGCAGCGTTCTGGAGGTGTAGACGCCAGACTTCAGGTTCAGCAATGATTGAAACATCGGATTTACATGCAGGTACGCCGGACCACGGGCCTCCCGTCGGGCCGGATCTGCTGTCGGAAATGCTGAAAGCCGTAAGGCTGACCGGCTCCGTCTTTCTGAACGCCTGCTTTAGTGCGCCGTTCGGCGTTGTAGCCCCGAAATACTACGACCCGGTCAGCCCCATGGCGTATCTGCGCCACATCAGCATTTTCCATTTCATCGTAGCGGGCAACTGTACTTTTGAGGCCGGAAATGGCGAGCGGCGGGAAGTCACTGCTGGCGATCTGTTGTTCCTGCCATTCGCCGGCCACCACAGGTTTTGGAAGGGTGAGCCGCTGGTGATGGCCGCAGCCGGAGAAATCGTTCAGCCTGGTCGGATCGAAGGGATGTGGACTGTCAATTATGGCGGCGGTGGTGACGAACTGCGCATGGTCTGCGGCTTCCTTGAGTCTTCAGAATTCCTGTTCGCGCCGGTGTTCCGCACGCTTCCGGCGCTCATCGTCGAGAAGATGTCAGAGGACAAGGTTGGCGCCCTGATCGCCTCAACCGTGCAGGAAATCGATTTGCACGTCGAGGCGGCGGCACCGGGTTCACAGGCGATGCTCGGAAGGCTCATGGAGCTTTTGTTCGTTGAACTGCTGAGGCGCCATGTCGCCCGGCTTTCACCTGGCTCAAAGGGTTGGTTCGCGGCGCTAAACGATCCGATTGTCGCAAGGACGCTGCAGCTTCTCCACGCCGATCCGGCACGCCACTGGACCGTCGGCCAGATTGCCGACAAGGTTGGCTCATCGCGCACGATCGTTGCAGGGCGGTTCAACGCGCTGCTCGGCCGCCCGCCGATCGAATACGTGACGAGTTGGAGGATCCAGCTGGCTGGGGAGCGTCTGCGTTTCGGCCACGAAAGTCTCGCAAGTATCGCTGCCGGCGTGGGATATCAATCCGAGGCTGCATTCAGTCGCGCCTTCAAACGGGTCACCGGGATCACGCCGGGAAAATGGCGAGAACGGACCGGCTCTCTTGCGGGTCTCGCCCTAGGATCTGCTTCGCCCTAGGCCGCTTCGAAGTGACCATCGCCGGCCGGACCGAAACCCTCGCGGCCGGCGGCAGTTTCATCGTGCCGTCCGGTCTGGTGCACGGCGTCAAGGCGCTCGAAGCGGGGCGGCTGATCGACAGCTTTACGCCGCACCGGGCCGATTTTCTTTCTCTTTGAATTGCTCTAGCCAAGAGTAGGAGATCGAGCAGGGAAAACCCGCGCCCCAAAAGAGACGCGGGTTGTTGCCTGGGCGCTTGTGGCGCCGCGGTACTCAAGACATGACCGCAGGATGCGAAACCTGCCGCATGATGGTGAACATAGGTTTAACGCGCCGTGATGGCTGGGTGGCTACGTCCGGTCAGGTGATGTGCCGGAGCAGGCTGAAGAGCCGCTCGAACGTCTTGCCGTAGGGCGGACGCAACATGGCGCCGGCGCTCAGCCGCGACTGCAGGAAAACCGGCTTCTCCTTGCTGAAGGTGCGAAAGCCCCATTCGCCGTGATAGGCGCCCATGCCGCTGGCGCCGACACCGCCGAAGGGCTGGTTCTCCTGCACCAGATGCAGCATGCAGTCGTTGATGGTGACGCCGCCGGCGACGGTCTCGTGCAGCATGCGTTGACGGTTGCCGCTGTCGCGTCCGAACCAGTAGAGCGCCAGCGGCCGGTCCGCCCCGTTTACATGGTCGATCGCGTCGTCGATGCCGGCATATTCGACGATCGGCAGCACCGGGCCAAAGATCTCTTCGCGCATCAGCCGCAGGTTTGCGC
>NZ_RZQG01000533.1:0-4214 GCF_003998635.1 Mesorhizobium sp. M7D.F.Ca.US.004.03.1.1 | reverse complement strand
GGTATCGCAAGATGCTGGAGCGGGATTTTTCGGAGATTCCGGACCTCTATTTCGACATCCAGCTGCTGATCTCGGACACGCCCTTCATAGCCAGCCGGCTTCAGTTCAACTGCACGCCGATCGGAACCTTCCTTGGCCTGCCCATCAACGGCCGGAAAGTGTCCTTCAGCGAGAACGTCTTCTATGAATTTCTCGACGGCAGGATCAGGCATGTCTGGTCGGTGATCGACAAGGCCGCCATCGAAGCTCAGCTTTAGCCAGCTTTCAGCCCGTCGGTTTGGACTGCGTGACACCAGGCCACGCGGCCAGCAATTCGCGCGTATAGGCTTCCCGAGGTGATTTGAACAGCGATCCCACTTCACCGCCCTCGACCACCTTGCCGGCGCGCATGACGACGGCGTTTTCGGCAATCAGGCGCACGATCGCCAGATTGTGGCTGATGACCACCAGCGTGATGTTGTCCGACCGCCTGATGTCCTGCAGCAGATTGAGCAGGTCGCCCTGCACGGAGACGTCGAGACCGGCGGTGGGCTCATCGGCAATCAGGATCGACGGCTTCATCAGCAACGCCCGCGCGATCGCCACGCGCCGCGCCTGGCCGCCGCTAATCTCGTGCGGGTATTTGTCGATGACACCTGGCGGCAGGCCAAGCCGGTTCAGGATGACACGCAGCCGCTCATGCATTGCGGCATGCGGTTCCCTCAGCACCGTGCCGACCTCGTTCATCAGCGTGCGGATGCGGCTGCGCGGCGACAGCGAAGCAGCCGGATCCTGGAAGATCGGCTGGATGAAGCTGGCGCGTTGCTTGAGCGCCGCACGGCTGTGCACCAGCGGATTGCCGAGAATGCGAATCTCGCCCTGGTCAAGCTTCTGCAGGCCGAGAACGGCACGCATCAGCGTCGTCTTGCCGGAACCGGATTCGCCGACGATGCCGAAACACGTGCCTTGCGGGATGGCCAGCGACACGCCGTCGAGCGCGGCGGTCTCGCCAAAGCGCAGTTGCGCATTGCTGATCGAGATCGCGTCGGTCATGGCGTCGCCAACCGAAGGCAGCGGGCCCTGTGCTCGGCCTCGTTGCCGACCGGATAATCGCCGGGGTTGATAACGGCGCAATCGTCGAAGGAAACATCGCAGCGTCCGTTGAAGATGCAGCCGGGCGGCCGCCGGCGCGGGTCCGGCAGGTCGCCTGATATCACCGTGAAGCGGTTCTCCGAGGCATCGGCTTGGCGCTCGCGGTCGATCGGCACCTCGCAGTCGAACAGCATGCGCGTATAGGGATGGCCGGGCTGGCGCTGCACTTGTCTCACTGTGCCGCTTTCCAGTCTTTCGCCGGCATAGAGCACCGAAAGCCTGTCGCAATATTCGGTGACCAGGCCGAGGCTGTGGGTGATCAAAAGCACCGCGCAGCCGATGCGGTCGCGCAGGCCGATGATCTCACGCATTATCTGCGCCTCGACGGTGACATCGAGCGCCGTCGTCGGCTCGTCGGCGATCAGCAGCGCCGGTTCGGACAGCAGCGCCATGGCGATCACGACGCGCTGGCGCATGCCGCCGGACAGTTCATGCGGATACTGGTTCATCCGCCGCCGCGGGTTGCTGAGCTTGACCTTGTCGAGCGCATCTTCGGCCATCCCGACCCGGGCTTTGCGGTCGCTGCCGGGTGAGCGCCGGCGCAGCACTTCGCACAGCTGCGTGCCGATGGTGAACACTGGATTGAGCGACATCATCGGGTCCTGGAAGATCATCGCCATGCCGCGACCGCGCAACGCCGCCGTCGCATTGCGCTTCGTCAGGTCGAAGCTTTTGCCGTCGATCGTCGCCGTACCCGAGGTGACCTTGGCATTGTTGGCGAGCAGGCCCATCAGCGCGAAGGCGACGGTCGATTTTCCGCTGCCGGATTCGCCGACCAGCCCGAGCAATTCGCCCTTTTCTATGTCCAGCGACACGCCACGCAGCGCATGCGCGGTGCCTTGCGGCAGGCTGTAGTCGACCGACAGGTTGCGCAGCGAAATCGCCATCAGCGCACCCCCGCCGACTTCGGGTCGATGACGCGCCGCAGCGCTTCGCCGAGCAAGGTGGCGCCGAGCGTGGCGATGGCCAGCACAAGGGCTGCGGCAACAGTCGGCCACCAGGACTGGTTGATCGAGATGAAGCCGTCCTTGATCAGCGTGCCGAGCGACGATTTCGGCGGTTGCACGCCAAAGCCGAGGAAGGAGAGCGAAGCTTCGAAGGCGATCACCACAGGCAGGTTCATGCTGGCCAGCACGATGATCGGGCCGGCGACATTGGGCAGGTAGTGCCTGACCACGATGGTGACGGGATGGACGGCCAGCATGCGTTCGGCCTCGATGAAGCTCAGGGTGCGCAAGGTCTGGGCGCGGGCGCGCGCCATGCGGCCGAATTGCGGAATGAAGACGACGGTGACCAGAAGCACGAAGGTGGCCGAGCCCTTGCCGTAGAGCGCGATCAGCGCGAAGGCGAGGATGAGCGGCGGGAAAGCGTTGACGATGTCGAACACCGCCGTCACCGCCCGGTCGACCCAGCCCCCGGCGATGCCAGCGACAATGCCGATCAGCGAGCCTATGACCGACGAGATGACGACGATCATCACCGCCAGCGTCAGCGCATAGCGCGTGCCGACCGAGGTGCGCGCCATCAGGTCGCGGCCGAGATTGTCGGTGCCCAGAAGATGCATCACGCCCGGCGGCGCGAAGCGGGCCTTGATGTCGATGGCGTTCGGGTCGGGGCTGACCAGCGGTCCAACCAGCGCGAACACCAGGATGAGACACGTGAAGGCCAACCCAAGCCGGCCGTCGCGTTCCGAACAGATGCGTTTGAGCGTCGCGACCAGTCCGCTCATCCGCGGCCCACCGCGATGCGCGGGTCGAGCAGCGCGTTGATCATGTCGACCACCAGATTGGCGACGATGTAGAAGGCGACGATGAACACCACACAAGCCTGCACGACGGGGTAGTTGCGCTGGGCGATCGAATTGAAGATCAGGCTGCCGATGCCGGAGCGGGCGAAGATGATCTCGACGACGACCGAGCTGCCGATCAGGTCGCCGAGCCCGATGCCGAGGATGGACACCACCGGCACCAGGGCGAGCTTCAGCGCGTAGAGGCCGACGATGCGGTATTCGGAAACGCCATAGGCGCGCAGCGTGCGCACATGCAGTTCGGCCAGCGTGTCGAGCAGTGCGGCGCGCACAAGCCGCGAGATATAGCCGACCCAGCCGAGCGCCAGCGCCACGCTGGGCAAGATCAGATGCCGCAGCCGGTCCATGATGTCACCGGGGTTGCCGGCGCCCGCCACCGGCAGCCAGTGCAGACCGATGGCGAAGATCAGGAACAGGATCACCGAGACCACCAGGGTCGGCGTTGTGATGAAGGAGATCGACAGCAACGCCAGGCCGCTGTCGAGCCAAGAGCCCGGTTTCAGTGCAGCGATGACGCCGATCGGAATGCCCACAACCAGAGCCAGCGCCAGGGCACTGAAGGCAAGCGCCAGCGTGTTGGGAATGACATCGAGCACGATGTCGAGGATCGGCCGGTGCGAAACGACATCCTCGCCGAAATTGCCGGTTGCGGCACGGCTGGCGAACAACCAGAGCTGCTCGACCATGCTGCGGTCGAGACCCATGTCATGGGTGATCTGGGCGCGCAGCTCCGGCGTCGCTCGCGGGCCGAGCATCACCGAGGTGAAATCCCCCGGCACCAGGCGCACCATCAGGAACAGCAGCAGCGTGGCGCCGGCGATGGTCAGCACCACCGACGCCAGACGGCTGGCGATGAAAGCAGCGGTCCGTTGCGACCTGGTCATGAACGCTCCGGGTCCGGCCCGCCACATCTGGTCATCTGGTCAACCACCCCTCCCAGGTCCACCGGTTTGACCTCACGCCTTGTCGAAGAACTCGAACTGCCAGTCCTTGCCATTGGGCAGGAACATCGGCTTCAGCCAGGCCGCGTCGACGAAGAAGTTGCGGCCATGCGTGATCCAGATGCAGGAGGCCGATTCATCGAGCAGCTTCTGCATGTTGATATAGATCGCCTCGCGCTTGGCCTTGTCCAGCGTCTCCAGCCCTTCCTGGTGGAGCTTGTCGAATTCGGGACTGTTCCAGCGCTGCCAGTTCCACAGGCCGATCTGGCTGGCGAGGAACCATTGCGTCTGGAAGCTCGGGTCGAATTTCGACGTGTAGGGAATGAGCGTCAGTT
>NZ_RZQG01000532.1:0-4219 GCF_003998635.1 Mesorhizobium sp. M7D.F.Ca.US.004.03.1.1 | reverse complement strand
ATGCCGACATCATCCGCGCCGGCATCGTGGCCGTCGATGTCGGCCAGACGGAGGGCGCGCGCAGCATCGGCTTCGGCAAATGGCAGACGCTGCGTCATGTCGTGATCCCGCAAGCCATCCGCAACACCGCACCGCCGATCGGCGGCAACCTGATCGCGCTGTTGAAGGAATCCTCGATCGTCTCGGTCATCGGCATCGCCGAGCTGGTCCATTCGGCCCAGCTGGCGATCAGCGAAACGTTCCGCCCTTTCGAGTTCTACATCACAGCCGCGGCGCTCTACTACATTCTCAACCTTGTGCTCGAGGCGGCTTTGCGCCTGTTTGAAAGACATGTGGAGGCTTCCCGATGAGCACGCAGCGGCCCATGGTCGAGGTTCGCGGCGCGCGCAAATCCTTTGGCGCGGTCGAGGTCCTCAAAGGCATTGACCTGTCGGTCGACCGCGGTCAGATCGTCGCGATCATCGGGCCGAGCGGCTCCGGCAAGAGCACGCTGCTGCGCTCCATCAACCATCTGGAATCCCTGAACAGTGGCGAAGTCTGGCTCGATGGCGTGCAGGTCAACCAGAAGCTGCACGGCCAGGCTTTCGAGCGGCACATCAACAAGGTGCGCCAGCAGATGGGCATGGTGTTTCAGCACTTCAATCTGTTCCCGCATCTGACCGTGATCGAGAACATCTCCATGGGACCGATCATCCTCAAAGGCATGACCAAAAGTGACGCGCATGCGCTGGCGCATAGCCTCTTGTCCAAGGTCGGGCTCGCCGACAAGATCGACGCCTATCCCTCGCGGCTTTCGGGCGGCCAGAAGCAGCGCGTGGCGATTGCCCGTGCGCTGGCGATGCAGCCCAAGGTGATGCTGTTCGACGAAGCCACCTCGGCGCTTGACCCGGAACTGGTCGACGAGGTCAACGCGGTGATGAAACAGCTTGCCGCCGAACACATGACCATGCTCATGGTAACACATGAGATGCGCTTTGCCGGCGAGGTGGCGGACAGGGTGCTGTTCATGGATGGCGGCGTGATCGTCGAGGAAGGCCCGCCCGGCGACATGTTCCGCGCGCCGCAGAAGGAACGCACGCGCACCTTCCTCAAGAAATACCTTTCCGCCTGAGTGTGACCATGACCAGACCAAACACGGAATTCCCCGATTTCGGACTGACGCCGGAGCAGCGCCGGCACGCGGTGCGCGGCCATTACTACGAGTGGCCAGGCATGGATGGCGAGCGCGGTGAGATCTGGTGCTACAGCGACCGTTTTTCCTATCGCGCCGGCGAGACGGTGACGCTTCATGTCAGTTCGACGGCGCCGTCCTTCAGCATGGCGATCATCCGCGACGGCGGCACCGAGACCAAAGTGTTCGAGAAATCGGGCATCGCGTCGCGTTGGCAGGACAGTCCTGACCAGTGTTCAGCCGAGGGTTGCGGCTGGGAAGCGTCGTTCGAATTCCGTGTCGGGAACGACTGGCCGTCCGGTGCCTACCGGGTCACGCTGACCGCAGACGGTCGCGACGGCAAGCAGATCCAATGCCACCATATTTTCATCGTCAGCCCGCAGCCAGGCAAGAAACCCGGCCGTGTGCTGCAGGTGGCGGCGACGGGCACCTGGCTGGCTTACAACACCTGGGGCGGTTCCAACCACTACCAGGGCATTACCGGGCCGGATCGCAATCAGTATTCACCCATCGTGTCGACGCAGCGCCCGTGGTGTCGCGGCTTCGTCGTGCTGCCGAAAGACGCGCCGCGCGTACCGCTGGAAGTCGCCGTGCCACCGAAGACCGTGCCGCGCTATCCGCATATGGAGTGGGCGCTCGCCACCGGCCATTCGAAGAAATACGCTTCGTCGGGCTGGGCCAGTTATGACAGCCACTTCTTCCGCTTCGCCGAACGAGCCGGCTATCAAGTCGATCTCGCCAGCCAGCATGATCTGCATTTTTCGCCGGAAACTCTCGACGGTTACGACTGCGCCGTCTTCGTCGGTCATGACGAATACTGGACCTGGGAGATGCGCGACGCCGTCGACACCTATGTCGAGCGCGGTGGTCATGCGGCGCGCTTTGCCGGCAATTTCATGTGGCAGACGCGGCTGGAGGACGAGGGCCGCAGGCAGGTCTGCTACAAATATCGCTCGCGTGCCGAGGACCCGGCCTATCTCCCGGGCGGCGACGTCACCCGCGCCACCAACTCCTGGGAGGCGCCGGAAATCGGCCGGCCAGGATCCGCGACCTTCGGGCTCAACGCGACCCGCGGCCTCTATGCCGGCTGGGGCGGCTGCGCGCCGCGCGGTGTGCGTGGCTTTCCGGTCTACCGGCCGGAACACTGGGCGTTCGCCGGCACCGGCATCTACTATGGTGACCTGCTGGGCGCCGACAGCCATGTCTATGGCTATGAGGTCGACGGGCTCGAGTTCGAGATACGCGGCGGCCTGCCCTACCCCACGGCGACCAGCGGTGCGCCTGATGGCCTGCAGGTTCTCGCCGTCGGCATGGCATCCCAGGTCGAGGAAAGCGCCGACATCCCGATCGAGGACCAGTTCCTCACTGACGAGGATGGCCGCTTCACCGCCGAGACTTTGTTCGGCGAGGCGAGCGACGCCAATCTGGAAAAGGTCAAACGCGGCAACGGCATGATCGTCAATTTCCCACGCGGCAAAGGCGAGGTGTTCCATGCCGGAAGCTGCGAATGGGTCGCCGGCCTGCTAAGACAAGACCCGATGGTCGAACGCGTCACCCGCAATGTCCTCGATCGTTACCTTGGAAAGCCCTGACATGTCGAAAGTCCAGACCGCCGCTCAAGAAACCGAAGCCCGGCGCCAGTCGCATCTGTTCTATCTGTCGAGCCTGCGCCGGCCGCTGATCGACCGCGCCGAGGGCATCTATATGTGGACGCAGGACGGCCGCCGCTTCATCGACGGCTCGAGCGGCCCGATGGTCGCCAATATTGGCCACTCCAACCGCAACGTGCTGGATGCCATGAAGCGGCAGATGGACCGCGCCACCTTCGCCTATCGCCTGCATTTCGAGAACGAGCCGGCGGAAGAGCTGGCGCGGGAGCTCGCCGGCAAGCTGCCGGAAGGCATGGACCGCATCTTCTTCGTCTCCGGTGGCTCGGAAGCGACGGAATCCTGTATCAAGCTGGCGCGGCAATGGGCGGTCGCCACCGGCCAGGCCAGCCGCTGGAAGGTGATCACGCGCTTTCCCTCCTATCATGGCGGCACGCTGGGTTCGCTCTCGATCACCGGCGACGATGCGCTGGCCGAAACGTTCGAGCCGATGATGCGGGTGATGCCGACCGTGCCGGCGCCGAATGCCTGGCGCGACCGCGACAATCTCTCGATGGAACAGCGCGGCATCCGCTATGCCGACATGCTGGAGGAGAAGATCCTGGCCGAGGGCCCGGACAGCGTGGTCGCCTTCATCATGGAGCCGATCGGAGGTGCTGCGACCGCGGCCCTGGTGGCGCCGGACAGCTATTATCCACGCATCCGCGAGATCTGCGACCGCTACGGCATCCTGCTCATCCATGACGAAGTGATGAGCGGGGCCGGCCGCACCGGTAAATTCCTCGGCGGCGACCACTGGAACTGCAAGCCCGACATTGTCGCGCTGTCGAAGGGGCTGGGTTCGGGCTATGCGCCGCTTGGCGCGCTCGCCGCCCCGATTCGGCTGGTGCAGCCGCTGCTCGATGCGGGCGGCTTCCAGCACGGCCACACCTATGCCGGCAACCCGCTGGCTTGCGCCGCCGGACTGGCCGTGCTCGGCGAAATGGACCGACTCGGCTTGATCGCCAATGCGGCTGCCATGGGCGACGTGCTGATGGACGGGCTGAAGGGGCTGGCGAAGCGGTTTCCGTTCATCGCCGACGTGCGCGGCAAGGGCCTGCTCACCGGCGCCCAGATGGTTGCCGATCCTGAGACCCTGAGGCCGATCGACCAGACCAAGAAGGCCACGCAGAGGCTGCTCGACCTCGCCTATGAGCGCGGGTTGATCATCTATGGCCGCAGGGTCAAGGGCGGCGTCGACGGCGACAATTTCATGGTCGCGCCGCCGATGATCGTCACCAGGGAACAGGTCGGCGAGATCGTCTCCATCATCGGCGACTCGCTGGAGGTTCTGGCCTCCGAACTCGACCTGCCGGTCGAAGGCCAGGGGTAAAAGAATGGCGCCGCGCAAAGTCATCATCACCTGCGCCGTCACCGGCTCGGTGCACACGCCGTCGATGTC
>NZ_RZQG01000531.1:0-4221 GCF_003998635.1 Mesorhizobium sp. M7D.F.Ca.US.004.03.1.1 | reverse complement strand
TTACCACGCCGACCCGGCGGCGCTGTCGCTGGCGGCATCGGCCAACCACCCCCGGGTCGGCGTGGTAAAACGGCCGCTGGTCGCCATCATCGCCACCGGCGACGAATTGTTGCCGCCCGGCAGCGAACTCGGGCCGGACCAGATCATCTCGTCCAATGCCTATGGCGTTGCCGCCGCCGCACAGTCGGTTGGCGCCCGCGCGCTCGATCTCGGCATTGCCGCCGATCGCAAGGAGGCCATCGCCGCGCTGGTCAGACAAGCGGTCGCAGCCGGCGCGGATGTCATCGTGACGCTTGGTGGCGCCTCGGTCGGCGATCACGACCTGATCCACGATGTGCTGACCGGCGAAGGCATGACGCTCGGCTTCTGGAAGATCGCCATGCGCCCCGGCAAGCCGCTGATGTTCGGCCGCCTCGGCGATATCAGGTGCATCGGCCTGCCGGGCAATCCGGTGGCAAGCCTGGTCTGCTCGCAACTGTTCCTGAAGCCCCTGCTGGCGCGGCTCGGCGGCCGCAACCATCGCCAGGACATACGCCCGGCGCGATTGGGCGCCGCAATACCGGCCAATGATTTGCGCCAGGACTATGTGCGGGCCATGGTCAGGGAAGATGACGGCGCGCTGGTGGCGACGCCGTTCGGCATCCAGGATTCCTCGATGCTGAGAATGCTGGCCGACGCCAACGGGCTGATCGTGCGCGCGCCGTTTGCCTCCGCAGCGGCTGCGGGCGAGGCTTGCAGCGTTTTGATGCTGCGCTGAAGAATCCAAGACAAGCCATTCATAACAGACGAGAAAATGACCTCGGCCCTACTCCGAGATCAGGGTCCGGGTTAGCGGATGCGCCGGATCGGCAAGGCCGTCGACAATGTCGTAGTGATGCCGGTCGGGCTCGACTATCGCGCTGGTGGTGGCGCCAAGGCCGGTCCAGATGTTGGCAAGCAACGCATTCTGGCGCAGGAATTCGGCGCGCTCACCGCCTCCGGCCCAGCAGGTGATGCGGGCACCCTCCATGGGCCGCAGCAACGCCGGGCTTTCCGTCAGCGCCTCGTGCTCGTCGATGGCCAGCGCCGCATTCATGCCGGTGCGCATGAGCGGACGCAGGTCATGCAGGCCCGAAATCGAAACGACATGGCGTATGCGCTGCGCCACATCGGCGGCCAGGGGCGTTGTTGTGGTCACCATGCGGCTGGCGAGATGGCCGCCGGCCGAATGTCCGGTCAGCATCAGCGGTCCCCCGACCATCGCCGCTGCCTTGCCGATCGCTGTGCCGATTTCGCTGACGATGCCGGCGATGCGTATGTCCGGGCACTGCGTGTAGGAAGGCATCGCCACGGCGAAGCCATTGCCGACCGCGCCATTGGCGAGGTGCGACCACGTGCTCTTGTCGGACTCCAGCCAGTAACCGCCATGGATGAACACCACGAGCCCCTTGGGAGCGGCTTTGGGAAGGAAAATATCCAACCGATTGCGCGGTCCGTCACCATAGGCGATGTCGAGCCGTGCCCGGCCCTCTGCCGAAAGCGCATTGCGAAACGCTTGCGCGGGTTCCGCCCACGCTGCCGGCCAGCGATCGCTGCCGACAATGTTCGCGCCGTTGGCATAGGCGCGGTCCCAATCGGCAATGTGACGTTCGAACATCGGCACCCTCCCCCGGAATGGCTCGTTTCTGCGCCAGCAATGGCCACCGCCATGCCATGCGTCAATGCTCCAGACCAAAAATATTTTAGGCTTGAAACAAATTTCGACTGGTGCGATCCTGCCCTGACGAACAGCCGACAATGGGAGGTCTGCTGTGCTGCCCAAAACCTGCAGATGTGCACTCTTTCTGGTGGCATCCCGAGCAGGGGCAACGGCGGCACGAAGCCTCCTCAAAAGCAGGACCTTTAGATCCACCACATCCGGCCAGGCGCCTCGCGCACTGGCCGTCCAGCAGATGGGATAGCGGCGACATGCTTGGGCCTTCAGCGCATATCGACACGTTCACGCGCGATCACCTGCCGCCGCCGGAGCAATGGCCCGATATCCTGCTCGATGGCTTTGACTATCCCGAACGCCTCAACGCCGGCGTCGAACTGACCGACAGGCTGGTCGAGAAAGGCCTGGGCGACCACACCGCGCTGATCGGCAATGGCCGCCGCCGCACCTACAAGGAACTGTCCGACTGGACGAACAGGCTGGCCCACGCACTGGTCGAGAATTATGGCGTCAAGCCGGGCAACCGGGTGCTGATCCGCTCGGCCAACAACCCCGCCATGGTCGCCTGCTGGCTGGCTGCCACCAAGGTCGGCGCCGTGGTCGTCAACACCATGCCGATGCTACGCGCCGGCGAACTCGCCAAGATCGTCGACAAGGCGGAGATCACCGTCGCGCTGTGCGACACCAGGCTGATGGACGAGATGACCGCCTGCGCCAAGGACAGCGTATTCCTCAAGCAGGTCATAGGCTTCGACGGCACCGCCAACCATGATGCCGAACTCGATCGTGCCGCTCTCGACAAGCCGGTGACATTCACTTCCGTCAACACAGGCCGCGACGACGTCGCCTTGCTCGGCTTTACCTCGGGCACGACAGGCGTGCCGAAGGCGACGATGCATTTCCACCGCGACCTCCTGATCATCGCCGACGCCTACGCCCGCGAGATCCTCAAGGTGACGCCGGACGACATCTTTGTCGGCTCGCCGCCGCTGGCCTTCACCTTCGGCCTTGGCGGGCTCGCCATCTTCCCGCTGCGCTTCGGTGCTGCGGCAACGCTGCTGGAGCAGGCGACGCCGCCCAACATGATCCACATCATCGAAACCTACAAAGCGACGATCTCCTTCACCGCGCCGACCGCCTACCGCGCCATGTTGAAGGCCATGGATGAAGGAGCCGACCTGTCGTCGCTGCGCGTCGCCGTTTCGGCCGGCGAAACCTTGCCCGCTCCGGTTTTCGAGGAGTGGACGCAAAAGACCGGCAAGCCGATCCTCGACGGCATCGGCGCCACCGAAATGCTGCACATCTTCATCTCCAACCGCTTTGACGACATGAAGCCCGCGTCGACCGGCAAGCCGGTGGGCGGCTATGAGGCGCGCATCGTCGATGACGAGATGCGCGAGGTGCCGCGCGGCACGACCGGCAGGCTGGCGGTGCGCGGCCCGACCGGCTGCCGCTACATGGCCGACAACAGGCAGAAGGAATACGTCCGCGACGGCTGGAACCTCACCGGCGACACCTTCACGCAGGACGAAGACGGGTTCTTCCATTTCGCCGCGCGCTCCGACGACATGATCGTCAGCGCCGGCTACAACATCGCCGGCCCCGAGGTCGAGGCAGCACTGCTGTCGCATCCCGACGTCGCCGAATGCGCGGTGATCGGCGCAGACGATGCCGAACGCGGCCAGATCGTCGAGGCGCATGTCGTGCTGGCGCAGGGCGTGGCGCCTGACGCGTTGACCACCAAGCGCCTGCAGGACCACGTCAAGGCAACGATCGCGCCCTACAAATACCCGCGATCGGTGAAATTCATCGCCGCTCTGCCCAAGACCCAGACCGGCAAGATCCAGCGCTTCCGGCTGCGCACGGAGAAAATCAATTGAGTGAGCCATACGATCCGGCGTCCGAAGGCGCACAGATGTCGTTCAAGGAGCGCATGTCCTACAGCGACTACCTGCACCTTGAGAAAGTGCTGGAGGCCCAGACGCCGCTGTCGTCGGCGCACGACGAGATGCTGTTCATTATCCAGCATCAAACCTCCGAACTGTGGATGAAGCTCGCTTTGCACGAGATTGGCGCTGCGATCCGTTCTATCCGCGCCGACCGGCTCGAGCCGAGCTTCAAGATGCTGTCGCGCGTCGCCCGCATCTTCGAACAGTTGAACAACGCCTGGGACGTGCTGCGGACGATGACCCCCAGCGAATACACCGAGTTCCGCGACGCGCTCGGCCAGTCCTCGGGTTTTCAGTCCTGGCAGTATCGCGCCATCGAGTTCATGGCCGGCAACCGCAACCTCGCCATGCTCGGGCCGCACAAGCACCGGCCTGACCTCAGCGGAAAGCTGGAGGCGATCCTGGCCGAGCCATCGCTCTACGACGAAGCGCTGCTGCTTCTGGCGCGCAACGGATTCGACATCGGCACTGATGCCAGGCGCACGGACTGGCGTGAAACGCGAACCGAAAATGAAGAGGTTCTGGTCGCCTGGCAGACCATTTACCGTGATCCGCAGCGTTACTGGATGTTCTACGAAC
>NZ_RZQG01000530.1:0-4224 GCF_003998635.1 Mesorhizobium sp. M7D.F.Ca.US.004.03.1.1 | reverse complement strand
CCCGCCATCATCGCCACCATCGAGGCCAGCATGACATTGCGCAGCGTGGCGAGGTCGCCGGTGCCGAGGATGACCTTCAGATGCGCGTCACCGCAGGCGGCCCGCATCGAGACAATCTCATTGTAAAGCTCCCGCCACTTGGCGCCGAACACCAGGCCGCGCGGAATGACGACGTCGATCTCGTCGGCGCCGTCGCGGACCGAGGCTTCGATTTCCTGCAGACGGGTGGACAGCGGCGCAAGGCCATGCGGAAAGGCGGTGGAGACGGCAGCGACATGGATGCCGGTGCCGCGCACGGCGTCGACGGCGGTGGCGACGAAGGGATGGTAGACGCAGACGGCCGCCGGCCGGATGGTTTCACCCGCAATGCCGAGACCCTCGACAATGTCGCGGCGAAACGGGTTGATCGCCTTGGCGCAGAGCCGGCGCACGCGTTCCTCGGTGTCGTTGGAATTCAGCGTCGTCAGATCCATGCAGGCGACGGCCTTTAGCAACCAGGCCGCCTGGTTGTCGGCCTTGATCGAGCGCCGCTTGGTCAGGCTGGCGACGCGCCGTTCCAGCGCCGAGCGATTGACGCTGCGCACCGATTCCATGAAGCCGAGGTCGAGCTTCATGCCTGGATTGCGCGCAATACGATGGTCGTGTGGGACGGGGGTGTTGGCGGCGGCGCGCGCCGGCAGCGGCGTCACCTTGGACGAGCCGACATCGGCTTCGCGGATTGTGCTGCTCATCTCCTGCCCTTTCATTCGGCGACGTGCGCTTATGTCTTGGTGCGCATCGTCTTCCCAAAACCGCTCGACACTTTGGGCGACACGCACGAAGATAGCCCGTGAATTCACGCTTCACGAGTCCTTAGGGCGCTCATAGCTGAAAAAGGCTGCGAAAGCAGCTAGTTTTTGACCGAAAGGTCAAAATGCGGATATGAGAGTGTCGATGCCCGGCTCAGCCGACGAAGGCGCGCTCGACCACAAAAGTCGCTGGATGGCTCAGCGAGCCTTCCACGAAACCGAGGCTTTCGGCCAGTTCCTTGACGTCCTTCAGCATATGCATCGAGCCGCAGATCATGATGCGGTCGGTTTCCGGATTGAGCTTGTCGATGCCGAGATCGCTGTAGAACTTGCCGGAGCCGATCAGCGCGGTGATGCGGCCCATGCACGCCGACTCCTCGCGGGTCGTCGAATTGTAGAGCGTGACGCGCCCAGTGGTCAGTTCGCCGATCAGCGGGTCGCTTTCCAGCGCCGCCACCAGCTCCTGGCCGTAGATGAGCTCGGCATTGTCGCGGCAGGTATGGGTCAGGATCAGCTGATCGAATTTCTCGTAGGTGTCGGGGTCGCGCAGCAGGCTGGCGAAGGGCGCGATGCCGGTGCCGGTCGAGATCATGAACAGCCGCTTGGCCGGGGTCAGCGCGTCGACCACCAGCGTGCCGGTCGACTTCTGGCGCATGATGACCGTGTCGCCGACCTGGATCTTCTGCAGTTCCGAGGTCAACGGGCCGTCCGGCACCTTGATCGAGAAGAATTCCAGCTCTTCGTCCCAGGCCGGGCTCGCCACCGAGTAGGCGCGGTACACCGGCTTCTCGGCATTGGGCAGGCCGATCATGACGAACTCGCCGGAGCGGAAGCGCAGCGACTGCGGACGGGTGATGCGGAACGAGAACAGCCGGTCGGTATAGTGCTTCACCGAGACGACGGTCTCGGCATAGACGTTGGCCGGAATCGGGAATTGCAGCGGGCGGGCGCCGACGGTGTTGAGAGCGGATGTGGTGTTCATCAAATCCAACCTTCTGGCCCAAACTCACGGACGCGGGCGCCAAACCTTCACCTGCGCGCCCGAACCATTCAGGTTCCGGCGTGCTGTTCGCACACTCCAAAGCGGTAAGCTCTTGTGTCGGGAATTTATTAGTATACAAACGATATTTGCGTCAAGATGCTACCGTAAAACACCTTTCCAAACTGACACATATCCGTAGTCCGGGCATTTCGGGTTTCGACGATGAAAGAGAATATTTCGGCGCAAGCGCGCGATTCCCTGGGAAATGTCGTCGCCGGTATCGATGTCGGCGGCACCTTCACCGACCTACTCCTGATCGACGGACGCGACGGCGGCAGGGTGCATATCGCCAAGACTCCGACCACGGTCGACAACCAGGCTTTCGGCGTCGTTTCGGCACTCGGCGCCACCGGATTTCCGATCGACGGCATCGATCTCATCGTGCATGGCACGACCACCACCACCAATGCGGTGCTCGAGCGCCGGCTGGCGAAAACCGGCATGATCACCACGCGCGGCTTTCGCGACGTGATCGAGCTTGGCCGGCGCACACGGCCGCAGGCCTATGGCATGACCGGCAGCTTCGTGCCGATCATCCCGCGTAATCTCAGGCTTGAAGTGTCGGAGCGTGTCGAGGCGTCCGGTGCGATCCGTACGCCGCTCGACGAGGCCGAGATGCGCGAGGCTGTGCAGACGCTGATCGCGGCCGGCTGCGAATCCCTCGTCATCCATTTCCTGCATTCCTACGCCAACCCGGCGCATGAGCGGCGTGCCGCCGAAATCGCCGCCGAATTCTGGCCGAACGGCTACATCACGGCAGGCCACGCACTGCTGTCGGAAGCACGCGAATTCGAGCGCGGCGTCACCGCTTCGGTCAACGCCTCCGTGCAGCCGATCCTCGAGCGCTATGTCGAGCGGCTGCGCAAGGAGCTGGCTGCAAAAGGCTATGCACGCGACTTCCTGATCATGAACGGCAATGGCGGCATGATCTCGGCCCGCTTCGTCACACGTGAATCGGCCAAGACGGTCATGTCCGGTCCGGCCTCGGGCGTCATCGCCGCCGCCTATACCGGAAAACGCGCCGGCTTCGAAAACCTCGTCACGTACGACATGGGCGGCACTTCGACCGACGTGGCGCTGATCCGCAATGCCGAGCCGGCGGTGTCAAACGAGATCGAGATCGAATATGCGATGCCGATCCACGTGCCGATGGTGGCGGTGCACACGGTCGGCGCCGGCGGCGGCTCGATCGCCCGTGTCGACGCGGCCGGCCTGATCCAGATCGGTCCGGAAAGTGCCGGCGCCAACCCCGGCCCGATCTGCTACGGGCGCGGCGGCCTCGAGCCGACCATCACCGACGCCAATCTTGTGCTCGGCCGGCTGGCGCCGAAGAAATTGCTGGCGGTCGAAAACCCGGTCACATCAGAGCGCGTCACCGGCATCTTCGAGGAGAAGATCGGCAGGGCCACCGGCCTGTCCGGTGTCGAGGCAGCCGGGGCCGTGCTGCGGCTCGGCAACATGAAGATGGCCGGCGCCATCCGCATGGTCTCGGTGTCGCGTGGTCACGATCCCAGAGATTTCGCGCTGTTTGCCTTTGGCGGCGCTGGCCCGCTGCACGCAACGGCGCTGGCGCGCGAACTCGGCCTGCCCCGGGTGCTGGTGCCGGCGCGTCCCGGCATCACCAACGCACTCGGCTGCGTCGTCGCCGACTTGCGCCACGACTTCGTCAACACCATCAACCAGCCAGTGGCGGTGCTCGACGAAACCCAACTTCACGCAGTGTTGGAACGGCACCGAAACGAAGGTGAAGAGCTGATCGGCAAGGAAGCGGTGAAGCCGGAGACGATCCGCGTCACCCACTCCGCCGACATGCAGTTCGTCGGCCAGACCCATATCATCAACGTGCCATTGCCGTCCTCATCGGTGACGCGGGCAACGCTGCAGCAGCTTTTCGAAAAGGCCTATTTCGCCCGCTTCAAGGTCGAGCTGCCGGAGATCCGGGCCAATCTCGTCAACCTCAACACCTCGGTCACCGGCGTGCGTCCGGCGATCGATCTGTCCCGGCTGATCGACCCGGCTGGGCGCGAAAAAACGCTCGACGAGGCGCGGCGCGAGATCCGGCCGGTCTGGTATGGCGGACGCTGGCACGACACGCCGGTATACGCACGCGAAAAACTGCCGCTCGACGCGGTCATCGATGGCCCGGCGATCCTCGAACAGATGGACGCCACCACCGTACTCGAACCCGGCGACCGCGCACGCTGCGACGCCGACGGCAACATCATCATCGATATCGGCGAGGCCTGATATGGCAAAGCTCGACGCCATCACCCTTTCGGTCCTCCAGGCGGCCCTGCAGCAGGTCTGCGACGAGATGGACCTGACCTTTTCGCGCGCCGCCTTCTCGCCTGTGATCGCCGAGGCCAACGACCGCTCCGACGGCATCTATTCCGC
>NZ_RZQG01000052.1:0-15215 GCF_003998635.1 Mesorhizobium sp. M7D.F.Ca.US.004.03.1.1 | reverse complement strand
GGTAGGAGACCGCTGTTGCGGCATCCGCTGGCGTCTCGAAGCTGGCAATACCGGCATCGCGAAGAACACGTCGCCCTTCGCGCGCCGTGTGTTCGCCAAGCCAGCAGGTCAAGATAGGTTTGCCGTCAATCTTGCCGTCCTGCGCGAGCGCCGCCACTGCGCTCGCTGCTGCAAGCGGCGAGCTAAGTCCGGTCGGGCAATTCATGACCAGGACGACGTCGGTCCCGGCATCGGCCGCGACGGCCTCGATCGCGGCCCGATAGCGCTCTGGCGGGGCGTCGCCAATGATGTCGACCGGATTGGCGTGGGACCAGGTGCTCGGCAGGACGGCGTCCAGACGGGCGATCGTTTCCGGCGACAGTTCGGCCAGTTCCCCGCTGCCTTCGATGAGTTGATCGACGGCAAGCACGCCGGCGCCGCCGCCATTGGTGACGATGCCGACGCGGGCTCGTTCTAGCGGAACGAAACGAGCGGTCGTTTCAACCGCATCGAACAACTCGGTCAGACCTTTCACGCGCAGAATGCCAGCGCGCAGCAATGCCGCATCGACGACGCGATCGGCGCCCGATAGCGCGCCGGTGTGGGTCGCGGCAGCTTTGGCTGATTGCTCGTGCCGGCCGGACTTGATCGCGATCACCGGCTTGACGCGCGCCGCCGCACGGGCGGCGGAGATGAACTTGCGCGGATTGGGAATGGTTTCCAGATACATCACGATGGCGCGCGTGTGCATGTCGCCCGCCAGCATGTCGAGACAATCTCCCACGTCGACATCCGCCATGTCGCCGAGCGAGACGATCTGCGAGAAGCCGACATTATTGTCCGCAGCCCAGTCGATCAGCGACGTGGCAATGGCGCCGGATTGCGACAGCAGCGCGATGTTGCCGGGCTTGGCGGCCATATGGGCAAATCCGGCATTGAGCCGTATCGGCGGAATCATCAGTCCGACTGTGTTCGGCCCGATGATTCGAAACAGACTGGGCTTGGCGGCATCGAGCATCGCCTGACGAAGGCCGCTTTCGCGCGTCAGTCCCGCGGTAATGACAACCGCCGCCCGCGTGCCCTTGTTGCCGAGCTCACGCACGATGCGAGGAACCGTCTCAGGCGGCGTGACGATGACACCAAGGTCTGGAATACCCGGCAGATCGGCCGCTTTGGCATAACATTGCCGACCGGCCACTTGCGAATATTTCGGATTGACCGGCCAGATCTCGCCTTCGAAGCCGCCGCTGACGATATTGTCGAAGACGACACGGCCGACCGAGCCGTCGCGCACCGACGCGCCGAAGACGGCAACCGACTTCGGGGCGAACGCAAATTCAAGATTTCGGATCGTCACACCCTATGTCTCCGATTCATAGCGACAATCGCCGGTCCATCTTGCCCGTTCGTTGCGTTGGATCAAAGCGTTCCCCGGTTATCGCGATTAGCTCTTGCGCGAGGTTCGACGCCGCCGCCCGCGAAGTTGCGACGGGCTTTGCGACCAATGATTGGAGAGTTAGATGGGCTACTATTTCAGCAAGATCGTCGCCATGCCGTTCACAGCGGCAATCGACCACGTGACCGACAAGCTCGCAAGCAAAGGGTTTGGCGTCCTGACCTCGATCGATGTCCAGCAGACCATAAAGGCCAAGCTTGGCGCAGATTTCAGACCCTATGTGATCCTGGGCGCGTGCAATCCGCATTTCGCATGGCGGGCGCTTCAGGCCGAAGACAAGATCGGAACCATGCTGCCCTGCAATGTCATCGTCACGGAGGTCGGACCAGGAAAGGTAGAGGTCGCAGCGGTGGATCCGGTCGCTTCAATGGGCGCCATCGACAATCGCGAGCTTGCGCAGGTCGCAGACGATGTGCGTCGCCTGCTCGAGGAGATGGTCCGCGAACTCTAGCGCCAAAGGGGGCCATCAAGGTTGAGGGACATCGGATGAACGAGTCTGCCCTGCGACGCGCATTGCTGGTCATTGCTATCGTGGGCCTGGCCCTTGGCGTCGGAGTTTGGCGAACAGGATTCGGTTCCCTTGAGGCCGACACGATCTGGATGGTGGCAACCTTGCCCGTGGTGGCGGCTCTCGCCATCTCCATTCTGCGCGATTTCTGGATCGGTCGCTTCGGCGTCGATGCAATTGCGCTGGTGTCGATGTCCGCCGCGCTGCTGCTTGGCCAACCGCTGGCCGCGGTGGTGGTCGCGATCATGTATGCCGGCGGCACCGTGCTTGAGGATTTTGCCCGCGGCCGCGCCGAGCGGAACCTCAAGGCACTCACCGACCGGTCACCGCGTGTCGCACATCGCAAGTCGACACATGCAACAGAAACCATTCCCATCGAAGAGGTCGCTGTCGGCGACGCTCTGATGGTGCGTGCCGGCGAACTGCTTCCTGTCGACGGTATCCTGCTCGACGCTTCAGCCTCACTCGACGAGTCGGCGGTGACCGGCGAGCCATTACCGGTGCCGCGCAGCGCCGGCGACACGCTGCGCAGCGGCACCGTCAACGCGGGCGAGGCCTTCAGCATGCGGACCTCTGCCCTGGCAGAGCAGAGCACTTATGCCGCGATCGTGCGCATGGTCGCGGCGGCACAGACCGTCAAGGCGCCCTTTATTCGCATGGCCGACCGCTTCGCCCTGTTCCTGCTTCCGGCCACTTTGCTTGTCTCGGGTGCCGCCTGGTATATCTCCGGTGATCCGATCCGGGCGCTTGCCGTGCTGGTTGTCGCGACACCTTGCCCGCTCATCCTTGCTGCTCCTGTTGCCTTCATCGGCGGCGTATCGCGCGCCGCGCGTGCCGGCATCCTGATGAAAGGCTCGGCGGCGCTGGAAGCCCTCGCGCAGGTTCGGACCGCGATCTTCGACAAGACCGGCACCTTGACCATCGGTGGCGCCGAGCTCATCGAAATCGAAGCTGCACCCGGCCGCAACACCGACCATCTGCTGCGGCTGTTGGCATCGTTGGAACAGGCCTCGCATCATGTGCTTGCCGACTCGATCATCCGGGCGGCGCGCGGCAGGCAGCTGATGCTTTCGCATCCGCATGATGTCCGCGAGTATCGCGGCGCGGGCCTCAAGGGCCGGGTCGAAAACATGTCGATCGCGGCGGGATCGCGGGCTCTCGTGCTCGCCGACAAGCCGCTGCCTAAATGGGCGACAAGCGGCGACGAACGATACCGGGATGAGCCGGTGTTGAGGGTTTTTGTCACGCTCGGCAAACACCTTGCCGGCATTTTCACCTTTGGCGATGCGTTGCGTCCTGATGCACGCGACGCGCTCGCCAATCTGCGCTCGGCTGGCATCACGCGCATGGTCATGCTGACAGGTGATGACGGTGCAGCAGCAAAGCATGTTTCCTCCGGGCTCGATCTGGATGTCATCGTCGCCGATGCCGTCCCTGCGGATAAAGTCGCGACGGTCGAGGCCGAGAAAGCAACGGCGCCAACAATGATGGTCGGCGATGGCATCAACGATGCACCCGCCCTTGCCGCCGCGACGGTTGGCGTCGCCATGGGCGCGCGCGGGGCGACGGCCTCATCCGAGGCAGCGGATGTCATCATTCTCGCCGACCGGCTGGAGCCTGTTGCCGAGGCGGTGCGGATTGCCCAACGGACGCGTGCGATTGCCCTGCAAAGCATCGTTGTCGGGTTGGCGCTCTCGGCCGTGGCAATGATTGCTGCGGCCATGGGGCAGATCACGCCGGTGGCAGGTGCATTGCTCCAGGAAGGGATCGACGTGGCGGTCATCCTCAACGCTCTGCGCACTCTTGGCGATGGACGTCTCGGGCGCGCATAGTGGACCACAGCAAAATCGGTGAATGGCCATGGCACAGCAGAATCTGGTGGTTTGCAGCAAATGCGGTGGGGTCAACCGCCTGCCGCCGGCCCGCAATGCCAGGGAGGCGAAATGCGGAAAGTGCGGGATCAGGCTGTTTTCGGGGCATCCCGAAGACGTCGACGCCGCGACTTTCGATCATCAGATCGCGCGCAGCAGCTTGCCCGTTGTCGTCGATATCTGGGCACCATGGTGCGGCCCCTGCAAGATGATGGCGCCGGCATATGAGGCCGCGGCCACCGAGCTGGAGCCGCATGTTCGCCTGATCAAGCTCAATTCGGACAATGAGCAGGCCGTTGCGGCAAGGCTCGACATTCGAGGCATCCCGACGATGATCCTCTTCCATGGCGGGCGCGAAATCGCGCGTACATCCGGCGCAATGACGGCAGGCCAGATCGTCAGGTGGGTTCGCGACCGCCTGCCGACGGTCGCCGCCTGAAGTTCCGCGCCATGGATCCCCTCATCGCCCGGCTCGGACTGGCCTTGGCAATTGGCCTGCTCGTCGGTTTGGAGCGTGGCTGGCAGGAGCGGGATGCACCTGATCGCAGCCGCACGGCTGGCATTCGCACGTTCGGCATATCCGGCCTGCTCGGCGGCATTCTGGCCGCACTCGCCGAAGCGCTCGATGCGGTATCGGTGCTGGTCGGCGGATTCATCGCTTTTGCCGCTGTCTTCGCCTGGTACAAGGCGCGCGAGGCTGCCCATGACGAAGATTTCAGCGTCACGAGCGTGATCGCTGGCCTCGGCGTTTTCGCGCTTGGCGCGCTTTCCGTCGCCGGTGATTATGGAGCGGCTGCTGCCGGTGGGGCGGCATTGGCGGCAATCCTGGCCAGCCGCGAGGTCCTGCACGGTCTTTTGAAGCGACTGACCTGGGTCGAACTTCGTTCCGCGCTGATCCTGGCGGTGATGACGGCGATCGTGCTGCCCTTACTGCCGAACCGGACGATGGACCCGTGGGGCGGTTTCAATCCGTGGGAGGTCTGGTTCCTGACGGTGCTGATGGCCTCAATTTCGTTCGCCGGCTATGTGGCTGTTCGCATTCTGGGAAATACGCGTGGTCTTCTGGTCAGTTCGCTCGCCGGCGCGATCGTCTCTTCCACCGCCGTGACCTTAGCGCTTGCCCGCAACGCCATGTCGGCAAGCAACCCTCTGCCGCTTGCCGGGGCGGCTTCGCTGGCGGCCATGGTTTCGGTGCTCCGCGTTTGTGCCGTGGTCCTGATCATCGAGCCGAGCGTATTCGCTTCGGCGGGCATTCCGGCGATTGCCTCGGCGCTCGCCTTCGCTGTCTGCGGGGCATTGCTGCTCGCTCGCGACAGCGGAAATGGTGAAGGCAGCGCTATCGCGCGCAACCCATTCGAGTTGGGCCCGTTGCTGCTGTTCGCCCTGCTGTTCGCGGTTGTCGCGACCACGAGCGCTGCATTGGCCGCTCAATTCGGCGGCCGTGGCTTGCTGGCGACCTCGGCGCTGGCGGGTACGTTCGATGTCGACGTCTCTGTGCTCAGTGCCTTGCGGCTGGTCGAGCATTCGGTCCCTGTCGAGACTATCGGTCAGGCGGTGCTGGCGGCGCTGGCGGCAAACGCGATCGGCCGCCTGTCACTGGCGGTATTTGCCGGCCCGATCAGGTTCTGGTTGCCGCTGGCCGGCGCAACCCTGGCCGCTGCGACCGCCGGCTACGGCGCAATGTTGTTGTTTGGTCCGGGATAAAAGCGCGGTTCTCGAACCACTTTGATGCGGATCAAGGGGCAGGCCCAGCTACGGCTCTATTGAACTCCTTAAAAGGAGTTCGCCATGACCAATTTGAAGGATCTCACCCCAAAATTCCGCCATGTCCGGCTGCTGCTCGCCCGCGAAAAAGGCCATCCGGAAGGCGACCGCGAAGAGGGCTACGATGTGCTGGCTCCATTGACCGGCGAAGGCCGGATCGACGCGGAAGAGTGGAAATCGCACAGGGCCTCTTGCCGTGTTCGCCGCTTTCGCACCGGCGAGGAAGACCTGATCGGCCGGCTGAGGCGCAAGCCAGGCGGACAGTGGTATTTCGACTATGCCGAAGGCGATCGCGACGACGAGGTCGGCTTTCATCTTGGCGACGAACGGTTCGTGACCGGCGAATATGTGTCTATCGAGCGCAACGGCGCCATGCACACCTACCAGGTGGCACGGGTCGAGCGGCCCTGATGCTTCGGGGCCAGGCCCCGTGGAAGTAGACCATGTCACGACGCATCCTGATTGTGGTCGGCCATCCCGACCCATCCCCGGACCGGCTCTGCCGCGGTCTTGCCAATGCCTATGGCGAGGGCGCGGAAAAGGCAGGACATGCTGTCCGCCGGGTCGATCTGGCAGCGCTTGATTTTCCGATGCTGCGGACGATGCAGGAGTTCGAACATGGTGCGGTTCCCGACGAGCTGAGGGATGCAGCCGAGGCGATCGTCTGGGCGGAGCATATCGTCTTTGTCTTCCCACTGTGGCTCGGAACCATGCCGGCCATGCTCAAGGCATTTCTGGAACAGGTGATGCGGCCAGGGACGGCCTTTGCCTACCCGGACAAGGGCGGCGGTTTCACCAAGACACTGCTTCGCGGCCGCTCTGCGCGCGTCGTGGTGACGATGGGCATGCCCTCAATTCTTTACCGCCTATGGTTCCTCGGACACGGCATCGCCGGCATGAAGCGAAGCATCCTGCATTTTGTCGGCATCAGTCCGGTGCGCGAGACCTTGTTCGGCATGGTCGCGGCTTCCAGCGAGGCGACGCGGGCGAAGTGGATCCGGCAGATGCGCAAGCTTGGGGAGCGAGGGCTATAGCGTGGCGATCCGGAAACCGGGACAATCTAAAGCCCCCCAAGGGCTGCCTGCTTCAGGGCCTATGGCTCGACGGTGAATTCAGCCCACATGCCGGCTCCATAATGACCTGGCACGTTGCAGATAAGCAGGTATTTTCCAGCCTTCAACTCGACGGTCAATGTGCCTGATTTTCCGGGATCAAGCTCCGAAACTTCGCCCTTGTCGCCAGCCTTGTCTTCGTCGACACGGTTCTCGGCTTCAAGATAAGGAAGCGGCTTTCCGGGATCGGCAAGGTACATCACGATCATTTCGTGAACGGTGTCCTTGGAGTCATTTTTCACATTGAATGTGACGTCCCCGGCCTTTACCGCGCCAGGCAAAGTCCTGATGCCCATGGTCGCCTTGGCGATATCGAGTCCCGGTGTCGCATAGGCGAGCCCCATTGGCATCTCCGCACTCGCGCCTTTGTCCCACAGCGAGACCTGCACAAGCGAAGCAGCCTGGACGGCGCCGGCACTGCCGGCCATGAGCATCGCGGCGGCAAGCCCGAGCGCTGCTCTCCTCAAAATGGTTTTCATGGCAATCTCCTTCAGGACGGCAGCCGAAGCGCTCTACGTCCCGACCGTCATCCTGCTCGCGGAGTCACCCTCCGTCCTTGCGCCAAATCAAACTGTCCGGCGCGAGCCCATCTGCGGCGCGATGCAGCTGTCAGCCAGTTGTCAGGTTGAATTGGCTATGTCGCACCAATGACGGTGAAATCGCCGTCTGGACACGGCTGATCGAAATCCCAACCGCAGGCGCGACATTCGCGCCCAACCTCCCGAATGGAGCCATCATGTATCGCACACTCGTTCTCGCCGCTCTCGCCGGCATGGTCGCAGGACCGGCGCTCGCTGCCGGCAGCAGCTGCAGCACCGCCCCGAAATCACAGTTCAAGCCCAAGGCAACGCTCGAGGCGCAGTTGACTAGCGAAGGCCTCACCGTCCGCCAGATCAAGGTCGAGAAGGGTTGCTACGAAGTCTATGCGGTCGACAAGGCCGGCAAGAAGGTGAACATGGCCTACAATGCCGAGACCCTTGAAAAGCTCGACAATGCCGAAGCCGGCGAAAATTGATCCGAACGTTTCGATAGCCACGGACGCGCGGGCATCGCCAGAGATGGTGCGCGTCTGGGACCGGGTCGTGCGAAGTTTTCACTGGGCGCTGGTGCTCAGCTTCGTCACGGCCTGGCTCACCTCGCATTCCTCGGAGGACATCCATCATTGGGCTGGCTACGCCGCGGCCGCGCTGGTCGCGATGCGCTTGTTGTGGGGCGTTCTGGGCACCCCCTATGCGCGCTTCTCGCAATTCGTGCGTGATCCGGCAACAGTACTGCGCTACCTCTCAGCATTGCTGAGCGGTCGCGAAGCCCGCTACATCGGCCATAATCCGGCCGGCGGCGCGATGGTGATCGTGTTGATCGGGGCGATGGGATCGACCGCGCTGACCGGATGGCTGATGACAACGGACGCCTATTTCGGCGTGCCATGGGTCGAGGCGGCGCACAGCCTCGCCGCGCACGGCCTGCTCCTGCTGGTCCTTTTCCATATGGGCGGCGTCGCGCTGGCAAGCTTTCGCCATCGCGAAAACCTTGTCCGGGCCATGATCACCGGGCGAAAACGCAAAGCCGAGCCCGCGGACATAGCCTGACGATCTGTCAACGCGCCAAGCGATTCTCGCCCTCGACGATCTCAGGGGCGCAAGCCGCCATTCGTTCGGCGACGGCGAGAGCCAGCCACGCGACATCGGGCGAGTGGATCGGACACATGTGCAAGCTCGATGAGCGAGCGCTTTTCCCGGGCGCCCAGGAACCCCAAACTTGCCATTTGCCGCTCGCAAACGGATTTGACCCGTATCAAGGCAGCTAGCGCTTATTTCTTGTCTGTTGCCTCCCATCAGAGCCTTCAATTTTTGGGAGAGCATCATGACTACGGCTGATTTCAACATCATCCCTATTCCGAAGGTCGCGACCGCGGCGCCAACAAAACTTCGACTGGGTTCCCTGACCGCATTGGTGATTGGATCGATGGTCGGTTCCGGCGTTTTCAGCCTGCCGCAGAACATGGCGGCAGGTGCTGGTCCCCTCTCAATCCTGATTGGCTGGGCGATCACTGCGGTCGGCATGCTGGCGCTGGTCTTCGTTTATCAATCGCTTGCAACCCGCAAGCCCGAGCTCGACGCTGGGCCTTACGCTTACGCCAAGGCCGGCTTCGGTCCCTTCATCGGTTTCAACAGCGCCTGGGGCTACTGGATCAGTGCCTGGGTCGGCAACGTCTCCTACGCCGTGATCGTGTTCAGCGCCCTGTCCTATTTCTTTCCGGCATTCGGCGACGGAAACACCTGGCAGGCGGTGCTCGGCGCATCGATCCTGCTGTGGCTGATCCACGTCCTGGTTCTCGCCGGTATCCGCCAGGCCGCTGTCGTGAACCTCATCGTCACGGTGGCCAAGATCGCTCCGATCGTCCTGTTCGTCGGGGTTGTTGCCGTCGCTTTCAAACTGCAAGTCTGGTCACTCGATTTCACCGGTCTGGGCAACGCCAGTCTCGGCTCGATCACCGCACAGGTGAAGAGCACGATGTTGGTGACGCTTTGGGTGTTCATCGGCATCGAAGGCGCCAGCGTATTTTCCGGCCGCGCCGAACGTCGCAAGGACATCGCGACGGCGACCGTACTCGGCTTCTTCACCTGCCTCGCGCTTTACGCCCTGGTGTCGCTGCTGTCGCTCGGCATCCTCAGCCAGCCTGAACTCGCCGCGCTGAAGAACCCCTCAATGGCGGGCGTGCTGGAAGCGGTTGTCGGTCCTTGGGGCGCCATCCTCATCAACATCGCGCTTGTCGTGTCCGTGATCGGCGCCTTCCTCAGCTGGACGCTGCTTGCGGCCGAAATTCCACATGTCGCCGCCAAGGACGGCACGATGCCGAAATTCTTCGGCTGGGAAAGCGACCGCGGTGTGCCGTCGATCTCCCTTCTGATCACCAACCTGCTCGTCCAGGCCTTCCTCGTGATCACGCTCTTTGCACAGAGTACTTACCAGGCACTGTTCTACATCGCGTCAGCCGCGATCCTGGTGCCTTACATCTTTTCCGGAGCCTACGCTGCCAAGCTCGCGCTGACTGGAGAGAGCTACGAGAGCGGCGAGCAACGCTTCGGTCCGCTTTTTGCCGGGCTGCTGGCAACGGTCTACGGACTGTGGCTCGTCTACGCGGCCGGACCCGCATATCTGTTCATGTGCGCGATCCTTTATGCGCCCGGCATCATCTTCTACATCTGGGCGCGCCGCGAAACCAATCAGCGCGTGTTCCATCCTGCCGAAGCAGCCCTCGCTGGAACTCTCATCGCTGTCGCCATCCTCGCCGTTTACGAGATGTGGACCGGCGCCATCAGCCCGCTGTGAGAGGAATGACGGCGATGACAAGCCTGGGTGTCCACTCCGAAGTCGGACGTCTGCGCGAGGTGATGGTCCATCGTCCGGACCTCAGCCTGCGCAGGCTGACACCGGAGAACTGCAAGGCGCTGCTCTTCGACGACGTGCTGTGGGTCAAGCGGGCCCGCCAGGAGCATGATGTCTTCGTCGACGCGTTGCGCGAACGCGGCGTGCTGGTGCATTCTTTCGGAGAGCTCCTGGCAGAAACAATGAGCTTGACCAAGGCCCGCGACTGGCTTCTCGACCGCCGGGTTCATCCCGGCGTCGTCGGGCTGGACATGGTCGACGAGATGCGTGGCTGGCTCAACGAGATGCCTGCGGAACTGCTCGCGACCTATCTTGTCGGCGGCATCGCCCGAGCGGAGCTTCCGTTCGAGCCCAAAGGCCTGACCGGAAGGACGCTCGCGCCCCAGGATTTCGTGCTGCCGCCGCTGCCGAACCAGCTTTTCACCCGCGACAGTTCCTGCTGGATCTACGGCTCGGTCTCCGTCAATTCCATGTACTGGCCCGCCAGGCGCCCGGAAGCGGCCAATGTCGAAGCTGTCTACCGTTTCCATCCCCGGTTTCGAGACAGTGGGATTCCCTTTGTGTCGCCGGATCTGGGAACAGGCACCAGCCTGGAAGGCGGCGATGTCATGCCGATCGGTGGAGGAACGGTTATCGTCGGCATGGGGGAGCGCACCACGCCGCAAGCCGTGGGCGACCTTGCGCGCAGCCTGTTCGCGGCCGGCGAGGCCACGCGTGTGATTGCCGCGCTAATGCCGCGGGATCGCAGTTTCATGCATCTCGATACCGTCTTCACCTTCTGCGACCGCGACCTGGTGACCATGTACCCGCCGGTGGTCGAGCGGCTGCGCACCTTCTCGTTGCGGCCGGGCGATGGCGCGGCGGCGGTCGAGGTCACCGATGAGACAAAGCCGTTCACGGCTGTTGTTGCTGAAGCCGTTGGACTGAAATTGCTGCGGATCATCGCCACCGGTGGCGACCGCTACGAGGCCGAGCGCGAGCAATGGGATGACGGCAACAACGTTGTTGCGGTCGAGCCAGGTGTGGTCATCGGCTACGACCGCAACGTTTATACAAACACGCTCCTGCGCCGTGCAGGAATTGAAGTGATCACGGTCGAAGGCGCCGAGCTTAGCCGCGGGCGCGGCGGCGGGCACTGCATGACCTGTCCGATTGCCCGCGACCCGATTTGATCCGAAAGGAAATCCCTATGTCGATCAATCTTCATGGCCGCTCCGTCCTGACCCTGGACGATCTCACGGCCGACGAGATTCGCTTTCTTCTCAAGCTGGCCGCCGATCTCAAGGCAGCCAAGCTCGCCGGTCACGAGATACCGCGTCTCGTCAGAAAGAACATCGCCCTGATCTTTGAGAAGGATTCGACCCGCACCCGGACCGGGTTCGAGGTGGCGGCCTATGACCAGGGCGCCCACGTCACCTATTTCGGTCCCACCGGCAGCCATATCGGCCATAAGGAGTCCATGAAGGACACAGCCCGCGTGCTCGGCCGCATGTACGACGCCATCGAGTATCGCGGCTTTGGCCAGCACCAGGCCGAACTGCTTGCCACGCATGCCGGCGTGCCCGTCTATAACGGTCTCACCGACGAGGCGCACCCAACCCAGATCCTCGCCGACTTCATGACGATGCGTGAATTCACGCATAAACATCTTTCGGATGTGACCGTCACCTTCGTCGGTGAGGGTCGTGACAACGTCGCACAGTCATTGGCGCTGGGAGCAGCCAAGGTCGGCATCGATATGCGCGTTGCCTCGCCGAAGGAGCTTTGGCCGGATGAGGAATTCTGCGCCCATGTCCGGGACCTGGCGGAACGCAGCGGTGGCCGTTTCCGGCTCGACGAAGACGTGACGGGCTGTGTCCAGGACGCCGACTTTGTTTACACAGACGTGTGGATGTCGATGGGCGAGGACAAATCAGGCTGGTCCGAGCGTATTCGTCTTTTGACGCCATACCGCGTCACCAGCGAGGTGATGGCCGCGGCCGGCAACCCCCACGTCAAATTCATGCATTGCCTGCCGGCATTCCACAACACCGATACAGAGATCGGCGCCTTCGTTGCGAAGGAATACGGCATCGACTGCATGGAGGTCACGGACGAGGTGTTCGAGTCGGCTGCGTCGATCGTCTTCGACCAGGCCGAAAACCGGATGCACACGATCAAAGCCCTTCTCGTCGCCACGATCGGCAACTGAGATGCTTATCGTCATCGCGTTGGGCGGAAACGCACTGCTACGCCGTGGCGAACCGATGACGGCGGAGAACCAGCGCGCCAACATCAAACGCGCCGCATCCGTGCTCGCCGAACTCATCGGCGAAGGACACTCGGTTGTAGTCACGCACGGCAACGGCCCGCAAGTGGGCCTGCTCGCGCTCCAGGCCGCTGCCAGCCCGGGCGACGGGGCGTTTCCACTCGATGTGCTCGGGGCCGAGAGCGCCGGCATGATCGGATATGTGATCGAGCAGGAGCTCGGCAACCTCCTCAAGCAGAGGCTGTTCGCAACCCTGCTGACACAGGTGACTGTGGACCCGCACGATCCGGCCTTCGCTCACCCAACGAAGCCGATCGGCCCGGTCTACGATGAGGCAACCGCACGCAAGCTTGCCACCGAGCGCGGCTGGCAAGTCGCGCCTGATGGCGATAAATGGCGTCGCGTCGTACCCTCGCCACGACCGCTGGAGATTCTGGAAGCGTCGGTGATTTCATTCCTCGTCCAACGCGGCGTGATCGTCATCTGCACCGGTGGCGGCGGGGTTCCAGTAATAACCCGTGACGACGGCAGTCTTTGCGGTGTGGAAGCAGTTATCGACAAGGATCTGGCAAGCTCGCTTCTCGCTCGCGAGTTGAAGGCAGACATGCTGCTTATGCTGACGGATGTCGACGCCGTCTATGTCGACTACGGAACAGCGGCCGCTCGGGCGCTCCGGCGCGTGAGCCCCAAGGAGCTATCGGGCAGGACTTTTCCGGCCGGCTCCATGGGACCGAAGGTCAGCGCTGCAATCGAATTCATTGAAGCGACAGGCAAGCCTGCTGCAATCGGCAAGCTCGACGATGCCGTCGAAATTGTCAGAGGGGAGCTCGGCACCTGGTTCGAAGCCAGCGCCCTGCCCTCGCCCATCGAGCCTGCGAGGCCCTAGGCTGCTGCCACGACACCGATGACATAGTTCTTGCCATAGGCTTTCGCGCATTTCGGGCATGTCGTGTAGAAGAAATACACATCACCCGGCTCTGTGTTTCGATCGCGCGCAATCTGCCGCATTTCCTCGTCCCAGGTCCTCGCCTGGCTGTACGGCCCTTCGAACAATTTGGTCACATAGTCGCCGCTCAGCGTGGTCATCTCCTCGTTGGCGACAGGTTTCGAGACCGCAAACAGATGTTCGCTGGTCCAGGGCGGGACATCTTTACTGAGCACGATAAACTGATCGAGATCGGAAGCGCCGGCGTCTTCCATGTGCCTATTAACGCGCGCGAATACGCTGCCCATGTTCATCGGGATGTGCATGACGCTGTGGGTTGTGGCTTTGACGAACCGCTTGTCCTTGAAGTGCAGTTCCTGGCTGTCCCAACCCTCGGGATTGAATTTGGGGCAGCAACCGGTTGTGTTGACACTCGCGTCGTATCGAGGCGTTTCATTCGTCTTCATGGCTGCTCCCCATTTGAGCAGCCATCTGACGGGCAATGGGCCTACCCATCATTGATCCTTGTCAAGACGGCCCTGAATCCCGATCGAAGCGCATCAAAGCGGCCGTGGCCCTTGTTCCTCGACTGCTTTCAATCGGACCACTGAAACCGAGCAAAGGGCTTGTGCCACGACCTTGGTCGAGACACTGCCGAGATGGCGGCGGATTGCCGAGGACGCCCGCGCTCCAACGACGATGTGCCCGACGTCATTGTGCTCGGCGTAGTTGAGGATCGCATCGGCGGGACTGACCGCTTCAAGCACATGATAACTGACGCGGTCTTCCGACAGATGCAGTGGATGGGCCCAATCCTTGAGCGCGACGAGCCGCTTCAAGTAGACTGAGCGCCCTGTTTCGTCGGTCGCCGGCGTCTCGCCGATGACTTCTGTCTTCAGGACCGTCACGCAGGCCAGCCAGGAATCCTCGCGCGAGGCAAGCACGCGGGCGGTCTCGTTGAGAACCTCGCCTGCCAGCGCATCACTACCATTGGCCAGATCGACTGCGGCAAGAACAATTGACGGTCCGGCCTGCGTTCTCGACAAGGTCGGCTTGCCGACAAGCGATCTGTCATCCGTCTTGCGAAACAGCTTCTTGATTGCGGCCCACACCCCCTCGTCCTGGGGCTTACGCCTGACAACCACGACCTGGTCGGGATTCCTCAGGTCGGACAGAACGTGCGCCGCCTCGACATATCGTCGAGACCTGTCCACCTCCATGCATCGCAGAATGATGGCTTCAAACCACCGCGGAATGGCGTCGTTGATATCGCGCGGCAGCCTGGGGGTATGATAGAGCCTGCGCTTCATCCCCGCGAAAGTCGCCGGCCGCCCGAACGGCTCCTCGCCCGTAGCCAGCTGATAGAGGATGCAACCTAATGCAAACAGGTCACTTGCAGGATCGGATCGCTCTCCGAGCACCTGCTCCGGCGAAATATAGGCGACGGTACCCATCGGCACCGAGCTTTCCGCGCCGAGAAGATCGGGAAGCTCTGCATGCCGGGCGAGCCCGAAGTCGAGGAGCACCGCGCCGCGCTCGGCGAGAATGATATTCTCGGGCTTGAGATCGAGATGGACGACCTTCTGCCGGTGCAGGGCGGCGAGTGCCGTTGCGATATCGGTGCCGATCCTTGCCGCCTCGTCCACGGGCAGCGGCGCGTTGCCTACGAGATCCGCCAGGCCGGTGCCGGCCACGAACTCCATGGCAATATAGGGAACCTGCGCCAGACTGCCGGATGACGCAAAACGCGGCACATGCGGTCCCGACAGGCGTTTCAGGATCAGCTCCTCCGCCTCGAAACCGAGGATGACGGAAACATCCCCGCCCGGGTCGAGAAACGGGATCTTCAGCACAAGCGGGAAATCGTACCGGGGGTTGGTCGCCCGCCAGAGCGAGGCCATGCCGCCGGAGGGCAGCTTTTCGACCAGCTCGAAACCATCGATGACCGCCCCTGCCTCAAAC
>NZ_RZQG01000529.1:0-4239 GCF_003998635.1 Mesorhizobium sp. M7D.F.Ca.US.004.03.1.1 | reverse complement strand
GTGCGCAAGGACGCTCTGCCCCGCCTTCAGGCGGGGCAGAGCGTCCTTGCGCACGGCGCGGCCGGCGCAGTCGGTTCGATGGTGACGCAACTCGCACGTGAGGCCGGCGCCTACGTCATCGGCACCGGACGCGCCGCCGACCGTCAGAAGGCTCTCGACTTTGGCGCGAACGAGTTCGTCGACCTCGATAACGACGCCCTGGAAGACGTCGGCAACGTCGATCTGGTGTTCGATGTCATCGGCGGCAACATACAGAAGCGGTCCGCAGGCCTGATTCGAGCCGGCGGAACACTGGTGACCGTCGTCGGGCCGCCCGACGCGCGGCCCGCCAATGGCCTGGCGGTCGACTTCGTTGTCGAGTCCGATCGTGCTCAACTAACTGAGATCGTCCAGCGGGTGCGGGACGGACGACTGCGGACGAACATCAGCAACATCTCGACCCTCGACGATGCCGTTTCCGCCTTCAACCCGACCAAGCGACGTTCGGGGAAGACGATCATCCGCGTTCGTCAGTAAGCGACACGCGCCTATCGATGCACGCGGCCGGCCGGCGCTGTCCAGCTGTCCAGATCGGCCGGCTGCGTCCTATCAGACGCGCCGGTGGCAACTTGGGAAACTACCCATGGCCCTGGCGCGGCTCTACGACCGAGATAAGGCGCAATGCGGTCGTTCACGTCGCGCCGTGCGTGAGTCAGCTCGGAGTCAAAAGTTGACGTTCAACCGGCGGACACCTTGTACCAAGTGGCCACCGGCCCGCAAATCCCGGCTGCTACTCCGTCTCCGGTTTCCCCTTCAGCTGCGCCCGTGCGTCGCGGATCGAGGCGCCAATGAGGGCCAACGATCTTTGGCGGGCGATCATGGCCGCCGGCTCTATAAAGCCAGATCTATATAATTCGTTAAATAGCCGAGCGCTTCTGCTCATGGTAATATTCTAAATTGCCGGATGCTTGGGAGTATGAAAATTGAATATGATCCGTGTTGCGGAGGCGCAAAATAGTCCCGAAATCAACAATGAAAGATCATTGCTTTCCCTTGAACAGAGCTTTGACCTCGACAATAATTCGGCAAATAGACTCTATTCCGAACATTTGAATAAATATATGCTTCAGCTCTTCGATATCCTTGGACTGAAGGATATGGATATGAAGGGCGCGCGGGGAGTCGAGATCTGGCTGAATGATGGCCGTACGCTCCTCGACTTTTCCGCGGGTCTCGGCGTGCTGGGCCTCGGGCACAACCATCCGCGCATTATTGAGGCGGAGCGCAAATGCCATGAGCGCAAGATCGTCGACTGCATCAAGGTCGCGCCGCACAAATTGCAGGGCGCGCTTGCGTATAACCTGTCGCGATTCCTGCCGGCGCCATTAGCCGTCTCATTTCTCGCAGTCTCAGGCGCCGAAGCGAATGAGGCAGCAATGAAGCTGAGCGAGCGCGTGCAGACTCCCAAAGGCAAGAAGAAATTCCTCTGCATGCAGGGCGCGTTTCACGGCAAAACCCACGGGGCGCTCTCCCTAACGACCGCGACCGACGTGCAATCGGGATTCCTTTTGGGCGTGCCGAAGGAAAACGTCATTTATGCCAGGTATGGCGACATCGGTTCACTGCGAGAGGCGATCAGCGCAGAGACGGATGGCAGCGGCGGCAATTCTATTATTGCCGCGATCGTCGAGACAATTCGGGGTACCTCCTGCGAAATCCCTCCCGCTGGTTATTTGACCGAATTCGTTCAGCATTGCCGGGACAACGATATCCTGTCCATCTTCGACGAGGTAAAGGTCGGCATGGGGCGAAGCGGCAGGTTCTGCGCTTTCCAGCATGAGGCTGCCGTTCCCGACATCGTGACGCTTGCCAAGACCCTCGGCGGCGGCAAACGGGAGGTGGCTGCCATGGTCACCTCGCAAGTTTTGTTCGATCGGGCTTACGGCAACAAACAGGATTGCAATCTGCACAGTTCCAGCTTCAGCGGACTTGGCGAAAGCTGCGCCGTCGCGATTGAGACGCTTAATATCCTGCAAGACGAGCGGTTAATCGAAAACGCCGAGAGGATGGGTGACTACCTGTCCAAGGGCCTTCAGCGGCTGAAAACAAAGCACCCGAAACACGTTCTCGATGTGCGCGGACGCGGAATGTTTCAGGCGATCCGTTTGAACTTTCATCAAGGCCTGGCGGAAAAGCTGGTGGACATCGATAGAAATCCGCTGTTCCAGACCTATCAGACGGTGTTGATCGGCGCTCTTGTCCGCGAGCTCTACGACCGGCACGACATTCTGGTGCATTTCCAGCCGGGCGCGCGGGACATCCTGCATTTCATGCCGCCCTTTGTTGTGCGGGAAAAGCAAATCGACAAGCTCATCGCGGCGCTGGACGACATTCTTTCCCGAGGACTGGGCGATGCGACTGTTCGCTTCGTAGCGAAAAACATAAAGCGCGTCTTCAAGGGCATCGCCTGAAGGCGGCGCGCAGAGTCTGCGATGGGGGCTTAGACCATGGATGGTTACATCCTCAATTCGACCGAGAGCCGCTGGACATCAGGTATCGGTCTTGGGAGTCGGCTCTATTGGGCCGGCGTGGCTTTCTTTTCGCTGGCTTCGCTTGTTCTATTTCTGATCAACACACGCTACGGCATCGGAATATATCCCGACAGCTTGCGCTATATGGGGATCAGCGAGCGGCCCTACGATGCACCGCTCTATGCATGGCTGCTGACAGGAGTTTCCGCGACCGGGGTCGACCTGCCAGTCGGAGCAAAAGCAATCGGTCTATTCTTCGTCTGTGCGAACACGATCCTGATCTGGCATCTGCTGGTGCGGGCTAGCGGCAAATACATCTATGCCGCCGCTGGGACCGCGATCATCACGCTTGCCCCTCAGTTCGTGACGCTTCATTCCCTTGCGATGTCAGAACCGCCGTTCCTGTTTTTCCTCCTGGTCACCGTGCTTGCGCTGCTACGCTATTTCGAGACCGACGACAGGACATGGCTGAAGGCAAGCGCCGTCCTGCTCGGTCTTACGACGCTCGTGCGCTTCACCGCGCCGCCGCTTGGCGCAGCGATCGCTGTATGCCTTCTTCTCAATCCTCGACACACATTGTCCCGCCGCTTCGTCGACGCCACTATTTTCGCGGTGGTGAGCACGGCGATCTTCCTCTGCTGGGTGGTGATGAGTGAGGTCATCGCCGACCGTTCCATTGGTCGCGCACTCTGGTTTTACGGCAATATGGGGGCCAGCGAGTGGCTGAAAAGCCTTGGGGCGATGACGGCATGGCTGCTGCCCGACGAGGTGCCTTTCTCAGCCCGCGTTTTGTTGCTTAGCGCATTTGCTGCCGCCGCCGCCTACCTGACTTTCCGTCAGGCCCGTGTAACGCTGCTGCACGCGGGACAGGCCAAGGCGAGCGATGCTCTGCTGCCCACCCTTTTCGGACTGTTTTTCTTCTTTTACCTGGGTTTCATGGTTCTTTCGACTTCGGTTGAAGCGAATCTGTCTTTGAGTGGCCGCTACGCCTTTCCGGTCTACGTGACCACCGTTCTGATGCTCACCATCGTTCTAGCCCATGTTGACGACGCCAAGGGGATGGTGAAGCTGCTCCATTACGGGCTTGTCTGCTTCGCCGTTCTGGTGTTCGGCGGCCACGCGATCCGCACGGCCGTGCGATCGTCCGAGGCGTATCGTTCGGGGGTCGGCTATGCCAGCCGCGAATGGGCGAACTCCCCGACAATGCAGGCGCTGCGACAACTGCCGGCGGATGCATCGATCTACAGCAATGGGGCCGACGTCATCGCCTATGTGCTGAGACGAGAATCCCATTCCCTTCCGGAACGCATACAGTTGCGAACGGGCCGCGACAACCCAGCCAATCCGTACGAGAGACAGCTGCAAACGCTGCGCGACAGTCTGACCAAAGAGCATTCCTATGTTGCGATCTTCGACGCCATCGACTGGCGTTTCTATCTCGTCAGCGAAGCCGAACTGAAACAGCATCTTTCGCTCGTCACCGTCGCAACCGAGGCAGATGGCCGTATCTACGTGATGCCCAAAACGACCAAGTGACACTCGTGTCGCAGGCACCGAAAACCGGAGGGCAAACCCATGTACGCAGACGGATGTAAACCAGCTGCCGCGATCTCACCGCCCCGGGCAAGCCTTAAGGAATATCTGGCAATTGCCCGCTTCGACCATGCGACCAAGCACGTCTTCATCCTGCCAGGGGTAATCGTCGCCTATGCCTTGCGTGAACCGCCGC
>NZ_RZQG01000528.1:0-4240 GCF_003998635.1 Mesorhizobium sp. M7D.F.Ca.US.004.03.1.1 | reverse complement strand
GGCATGATCCAGCGCAAGCGGATGAGGATGCGCACGCCGTTAGCATAGGCGTGTGACAGCCTGTCGAAGCCGGTGTTGAACCAGCGGAACAGCACGAACTGCGTTGGCTGGCGATGCCGCAAGAAGGCGGCACTGAGCGCCGGGCTCAGCGTCAGTGAGTTGAAGGCAGAGATGCCGACTGAGATCGCCACCGTCAACGCGAACTGGTTGTAGAGCTTGCCGGAGACGCCGGGAATGAAAGCAACCGGCACGAACACAGCCATCAGCACGGCGGTGGTGGCGATGATCGGACCGGTGACCTCGGCCATAGCGGCCTTGGTCGCCGCAAGCGGCTTGAGCCCGGCCTCCAGCTGTCGTTCGACATTCTCGACCACGACGATGGCGTCGTCGACGACGAGGCCGATCGCCAGCACCATGCCGAGCAAAGAGAGCATGTTGAGCGAGAAACCGAGCATCTCCATGACCACCAGCGTCGCCACCAGCGACACCGGAATGGCGATGGTCGGGATGATCGTCGTGCGCCAGCTCTGCAGGAAGAGGAACACCACGGCGACGACCAGCACCAGCGCTTCGCCGAGCGTGATCAGCACGTCATGCATCGAGGCCGAGACGAAGCGGGTCGTGTCGTAGTGCATCGCATAGGAGACGCCCTTAGGGAACCGGCCCGAAAGCTCCTGCATCTTGTCCTTGACGCGCTGCTGAAGATCGAGCGCGTTGGAGCCGGGCATTTGATAGACGGCAAGCACCACGGTCGGATCCTTGCCGAAGAAGGCCGACGACGAATATTGCAGTGCGCCGAGCTCGATGCGGGCGACGTCGCGCAGCCTGACCAGCGAACCGGTGTCCGTGTTGGCGCGCACGACGATGTCGCCGAACTCCTTAGGGTCACTGAGGCGGCCGACGGCATTGACCTGCATCTCGAAGGCGGTGCCGGCCGGCGCCGGCGACTGGCCGATCTTGCCGGCCGCCACCTGGACGTTCTGCTCGGCGATGGCGTTTTGCACGTCGACGGCGGTGATGCCGAGGTTGGCGAGCTTGTCGGGATCGAGCCAGACGCGCATCGAATAGCGCCGCTCGCCGAAGATCTGCACGTCGCCGACGCCGGGCAACCGCTTCAGCGGATCGACCACCTGCAGATAGGCAAGGTTGCTCAGCGCCACCGGATCGACCGAACTGTCCGGCGAAGTCAGGTTGACGATGAGGACGAAATTCGGGTTCTGCTTCTTGATCGTCACGCCGCCCTGGTTGACGATCGCCGGCAGCGACGAGGCGGCCTGCGAGACGCGGTTCTGCACGTCGACGGCGGCGGTGCTCAGCGAATAACCGACATCGAAGGTGATGGTGATGGTCGAGGAGCCATCATTCGAGCTCGTCGACGACATGTAGGTCATGCCTTGCACGCCGTTGATCTGCTGCTCGAGCGGGGTCGTCACCGTGTCGGCCACCACTTGCGCGCTGGCGCCCGGATAGTGGGCGCTGACCACGACCTGCGGCGGTGTGATGTCGGGAAACTGCGAGACGGGCAGCAGGAAATAACAAATCGTCCCGGCGAGCACCATGATGATGGCGATCGCCGAGGCGAAGATCGGACGGTGGATGAAAAAGTTTACCACGACACGCAAGCCTCCCCGGCTGCTCTTGCCCGCCCGAAGGCGCTGGCAACCCTGGACAGCCCTTGACCGCGCCCGTCGCCGGGCTCGTCCAGCGAACGCAGCAACGGCACCTCATGGCGTTGCGCATCGGCAAGCGAGCGCAGCATCTTTTCAAAGGCGCGCGGGTCGACGCCATCTGCTTTCATGACCAGCCGGATCATCGGATCCCGGACGGCTTCATCTATGGTAAGATCGCGGCGCTGTGGCATTGGCCGGCTCCTTGTCTGTCGATTCGCAGCCCATGCTCACGAACCGTTTTTCATCTCTTCACCGGCCGAGGCCGCATGAACCGCAGTTTTTCGCCCATTCCGATCTGGCAGGACCAGTTCACGGCCTTGTTATTGACGGGAGGCGACATAGGTGTTACCAGTAAGTAACATTTGCATAGTTACAGACCGGTAACACCCTAGTCAAGAGGTGGCCGTGGTTTTTAGGAAACGAAAGGAGATCATGATGACAGACGGCGTCGTGGAGCGCTCACGTCCCCGGGATCGAATTCTGGAGACGGCGCGTGACATGTTCCACAAGCACGGCATCAAGGGCGTCGGCGTCGACGCCATCACCGAGGCTGCCGGCACGAACAAGATGACGCTCTATCGTCACTTCGAATCCAAGGACGAGCTGATCGTCGAATGCCTGCGCGCCAATGCGGCCAAGGCTGGCGCCATGTGGGATGCATTCGAGGCCGAATTTCCTGGTGACAAGCTTGCGCAGTTGCACGCCTGGGTTCGCAAGGCGGCTGCCATGCTCAATGCTGACGGCCGTGGCTGTGACATGGCCAATGCCGCCGCTGAGCTGACCGAGCCCGACCATCCGGCCAGGCTGGTGATCAGGGAGCTCAAGGAAGTCCAGCGCCAGCGCCTTGTGACGCTATGTCGAGATGCCGGCATTGGTCAGGCCGAACTGCTCGCCGATACGCTGTCGCTGCTGTTCGAGGGCGCGCATGTCAGTGTGCAGACCGTGGGTGCCGAAGGTCCGAGCACGCAGTTCGTGCGCATGGCCGAAGGGTTGATCGTTTCCTTCCGGGGTACCGCCGCCGGTTGAAATCCGCCGCGACTGTTGGCGATTTGCCGATCTGCGACCGAGGGATGCCTAACGCCCCTTGGCGCAGGGCGGCACCGGAATTTCCGACGCTGAACGAAAAAAGCCCGCTGCCGGGAGGAGGTGGCAGCGGGCTCGATTTCGAATGTGGCGCGGGAGGAGGTGCACCCCATTCAGCGCCGGCATCGCATCTGGGAGGAGTAGATGGCCGACAACCAGAAACTACGAATTGCCCAATGATTCGGCAACAATGAATTGTGCATAGCTGCTGTGCAGATTTGCCGTATCAATTATCCTACAAATCCGGAAACAGACTTTGCCAGGCCACTCCGCCTTACTGCACCGGGACGTTTTCCCTGAAGATCAAACGAGGCTCGATGAACTTTCGCGTCAGATAGGGCGCCGAGGAGGCAATCGAGCCGAGCAGGCGAATGACCGACTGTTCCGCGATCAGCCTGGCATTCTGGTCGATGACGACATCGAGCAGGTCGTCGACGAGGTGTCCCCGCGTGTCCTTCGTCAGGTCGTGGCAGATGAACACCGGCTTGCGGTTCGGCCTGGCTTCCCGGATCGCCTTTGCAACGCCCGAGTGTCCGGCTCCGACGCAATAGATGCCGAGCAGCTCCGGCTGGTTGTGCAGCGCCTTCATGGTCTCGGTGTAGCTGACGTCAGGTTCGTCGTTGATGTCGACGGCGCTGCTGACCGTCAGATTGGGGAATTCTTCATTGAGAACGGAGCGGAAACCCATTTCGCGTTCCTCGTGGCCGCGATAGGAGCGTGAGCCGACGACCATTGCCAGATGGCCCGTGCGGCCGCCAAGGAAGCGTCCCATCAACAGCGCCGCCGTTCGTCCCGCGACCCGGTTGTCGATGCCGACATAGGCCGAGCGCGGTGCCGCCGGAACGTCGGACACCAGCGTCACCAGGCGCATGCCGGCGTCGACGATGTCGCGCAGGATGTTGCGCGTGCGAGGATGGTCGACGGCGATGACACCGACGCCATTGGCCCTGAGCGAGAGGTTTTCGACGGCTGTCTGCAGCGCGCTCGGCGAGATTCCGGCGAGGTTGTGGATCCGGCACGAGGCGACGAGCGGCAGGTGCGCGGCATAATCCTCGATATGCCCGGCGAGATCGCGCATGAAAGCATTGCTGCCGATCGGCAGCAGGAATTCGAGATGGGCGGGCCGCGAGGGCAGCGTCACCTGATCGGCGACCGGCAGATAGCCGACCTGTTTGGCCGCCTCCAAGACGCGCTGCCGGTTGGCGGCACTCGCACCTGGCCGGTTGTTGAGCACCCTGTCGACCGTTGCGGTCGACAGCCCGCAATTGCGAGCGATATCGGAGACGGTGGCTTTCATGCCGCAACCCACAGCCCGCAGCTGCGAGCGATATCCGAGACGGTGGCTTTCATGCCGCGACCCTATGCGCCGATGCGATGCTGCGCCAGACGAGCGATGCGTTTTGAGGTGACGGATGATTGCCACCCATCACCCGATAGTCAGTGCGATGGCTTGCCATCGGCGATGGCATCGCGGATTTCCTTGTCCG
>NZ_RZQG01000527.1:0-4256 GCF_003998635.1 Mesorhizobium sp. M7D.F.Ca.US.004.03.1.1 | reverse complement strand
CGTAGAACCGCCTGACCAGCGGCACCGCCCGTCCTCCGTGAAAGGCATCGACCGGCGGAAACCCTGGTTTGCCGGCGAGGACCGGCAACCGTTTCTGCGCCCATTCCTTGGCGTATGTCTTGCCCACGATCGCCTCGGCGATCTCGATATCGGTCGCGAAAAGCGGGAGGTCGTCGAGCTGGCTTCGAAAGGTCACCGCCGCGTCCGCCGCGCGGCGATATACCTATCGTTTGCATCATCAGGAGCGCAAGGCGTGCAAACGGTCACCCCTGAAGACAGCGTCTTGCCGTCGTATCGATGAGGGCCGAACTGAAACCATTGTTTGCATGACGGGCAACGGTGAAAGACCTTGCCGTCTCTCATCTCCATGTCCGACATGTTCTCAGCCGAATTCTATCTGGATCAGACTTTCGCCCCTGGTCTTGAAGCAAGAGAAACTTAGGGGTTGACCATGATCGCAGGTGCCAAAAATCATCTCGGCATGGTCAGGTAGGTCTGCGATGGCGTTTCTGAGGTCGCCGACAGTCAGTGGGCCGCCCCCGCCTGATCTCATCCAGCCTGTCGCTACGTGCTCTCGATTATAATTCCGTCTCTCCACCATCGCCCTACCTCCGCTCGATTCGCATGTTCGCGTGTATGGATTAGGGGAGCAAGTGGCGGCGCGGCTTTTATGAACCACCGCGTCGCTTGTCAGCCGTTCCCGACGATGCTGCCAAGATCGGCTTGACCGCGCAGCCTCACGCCGGCGCCCCCATCGACCTGCTCGCCATCGGCCACGAAGACAACACCGGCGGCTTCAAGGGCGAGCCGCAGCACCTGAACGGTCGCGTTCCGAGGCGTCGACGCGCCGATCTCGAATTGGCGGATCGTGACGACACCAACGCGAGATGCGTTAGCGAGAGCCTGCTGTGACCAACCCAACATCGCGCGGGCGGCGCGGCATTGCTCAGGTGTGATCATGTCCATTAGCGGTCCCTTCGCTGCTCACCGATAGTCAGCACTTACCACAAATGTTCAATATAGTGTCAATCTGTCGAAAAACGACAAAACTGATTGACATTCGATAGGTGACGCCTCAGCTTTCGATCTGCGGGAACAATCACGTTTTCGATCCCACAGGGGGGAATATCAATGCCGAACACCTCTGTTCGGGCAGCCGCCGAAGGCATGCCCATTAGCCGTCGCTCTCTCATGGGCGGAATAGCTGCCGTTCCCGCCGTGCTGGCCGCAGGCGCCGCAGTTGTCGCTCCGGACACGCCGTCGCAAGTCCACGCGTTGATCGACGCCCACAGGGCTGCCCTGGCGGCCTGGTTGGCTACGCTACCGTCGCAGGACAGCCAACACGACGACTTCGATCCCTCGCCAGCGGCAACGGCGCGCTATGACACAACTAGTGACGTTGAATGGGAGGCTCGCGAGGCGCTGTTGACCTTTCGGTGTCGGACCTTGGCCGAGATCGCCGCCAGGGCCGACTACCTTGCCGACCAGGAGGAGAACCGCAAGAGCATGAGCCTCGATCCCGCCCAGATGGAAATGCTGCTGGCCTCGATGAGGTCGGCGGCATGACCACCACTCCTGTTTCCGTCATGACGCTTGACGGTGAGGCTGCAAAGGCCATGCGAGCGGCGGCCGCAGAGATCGAGCGGGATGCCGCCTCTATCGCCAGCGCAATGGCGGCGATTCACGGCGGGGATTGGCATGTTCATATCGATCATCTAGCAGGGCTTGTGATGGTAGTGCGGCATTAGCTAAGCCCACCACCCCTATGATCGGCCCGCCGTCCGAAAGGCGGCGGGCCTAGTCGCTCCACCTAACCTTGCTGGGGCGGATGTGTCGCGTGTCAGCACCAAACTGCAGCTCCGCCTTGATGGCACTTGCTTCCACCATTGGGGCTATCTCAGATATCAACGCGTCGACGGCAGGGACGCACAGCGAAGGGCTGGGAATCGACAGAATGAAGCCGGTGGGATAGCGCAGATCGTAGTTTTCGTTGATGTGCGCGAGCTGCTTTGCCAGCGGTTTGACCAGCTGATCAGCAACTGTGAGACCTTGCCTTTCACACTCGTCGAAGACCAATCCGACATCATGTCGCAACAGGCCCTTGCCCAGCGCGATCTTTGGCGTCCCTTTCGCCACCAGATATGATTTGAGGACGACTTCAACGGCGTGGGAGAGTAGAAAATAGGCGGGAAAGCTGAGGCTGGCCTCCTCGCGCTCGGCGACGATCTGGAACGCCTGGTAGTAGGATCTTCCTCGCTTCAGCAAATCGCCAGCGAAGAGCCCGAGTGGCTGGGGCATTTCCCACAAAGCTGCAGAAACCTGCTTCAAACCAACCACGGTCATATGGACGTCCTTTGTCCGGCGGCCAAAACTGAGGATTTACGGGGATAAGCTGCCATTCACTGCCGGCGGCTCTTTCATCTGAATATAGTCTGGCTTCAGAAGCCACGCGCCTCTTTTGAAATCGGCTGGGCCAAGCGACAGGGTTCCAAGCTTAGGTCGCATGTTCTCGGCGCTGAGCGAGTACCGAAGAACAAACGTGGCGCTCTCAATCGAAATCCCACTCGCCTTGAACATCGGCAAATCGTAAGTGAACTCCATACCAAGATTTTCGAAAATTTGTGTTTCACCAGGGTTCACTACGAACCCTTCTGGGGCGATGTAGCGTTGATCTTGGCTAAACATTTGAAACTTTGTCAGGGGCTGCCTATGGGAGCCTCCATTCTTGGTCTTCACCCCCGAGCGTTCGACTACCATCAACGAGATGTGCTTTGCCGTCGCGAGCCCGGCGTTTCTTATCGCAAGTCTGATCGACCCATGGACTGTCGTTCCCGATGACATCCCACCTGTAAAGTCACAAACGAGGTCCAGATCAGGAGAGCCACTTCGACGAAATGCGTCCTCGATGTCGAAGTGCTCCATCGCGTAGCTGCTCGAAGCCGATCGCTTGAAATACTGCTTCGCCATGTTGCACATATGCGGACGACGCTCTGATCGAGGGACGTCGATCACCAAATAGCCTGCCCGATCATCTTTCGCAGAAGCAAAACCAGCGACTCGGACTCCGTCGTTTTTGGGCTGTAACAGATCTCCAACCAGGGAACTTACAGCACTGAGAGCTGCCTTCCAGTTGGGGATCGGATCCAACGCTTGCGCGGCGTCGACACCGTCGACGGTTCGACAGTCGACGCCAATCACCACAACCCCGCCTGCCGAGTTGCTGAAGGCGGACATTGCCTTTGCGATCGAGCGCCGCCCGTCTTTGGTCAGCTTTCCTTCGTCGGTGAAGAGCGCGCCTTGCTTGCCGACCGCCGAACCCTTGAAGTCGAGTTGCAAAGTTTCCTGCGTCTCCTGGAGGATTGATTCCTGCAGAAGAGCCTCGCCGCCAGTAGTTACCTCGTCGAACGTCATCTTTGCCAACCCCTTTCGGTGGACAGTGGAAAGGGCGGGTCGGCCTAGTCGTCAGCCTGCGAGCACCATCCCAATCGTTATTCCAACACCGATAGCGAAGCCAGTCACCAGATTTCCGGCAAGTCGGAACGCCCAAGCCGTAACGCCGCACCAGTTCCACCTCGGCTGAGACCGCTGCAAGCCAATTAGCTCATCAAAAACGTGTTCCATGGCATTTCTCTCCTTCGGGCGATTCCCGTTTAGATCGGCGCCTAGCGAAGTCGAGTTGTGTAGATATGCTGTAGATCGGCCGATTTTCGACCGTTCCTGAAAACTCTGCAAACCTTGGAAATGTTGGCTCCCCGGGCCGGATTCGAACCAGCGACCAACCGGTTAACAGCCGGTTGCTCTACCACTGAGCTACCGGGGAACGGAGGCTCTTATGTGAGTGGCGCAGCCTATAGCTGCCCTTTTCGGCTTTGCAAAGAAGCATTTCGCATTTTTCCGAGGCTTTTTCGCGCAGGGGTTTCTCGCAATCGTCGACAGATGCCCTCATATTAGCCGTCTTGGCAGGGGTAGGGAACCGAAAGCGCGGCTGCGGCCTTAGTTTAACGGTGCTCCTGAATGATCAAAACGGATTAACCTTTCGAGACGATGACAGCACAAGACAACCAGATGCCGGCGCGAAAAATCTCGGTTTTCGGGCGTGAGTTCAAGATGCCGCGCTCGCGCGGGCTCAGAATCACCATCGGTATCCTGCTGACCATCGGCGGCATCCTCGGTTTCCTGCCGATCCTCGGCTTCTGGATGGTTCCGCTCGGATTGCTGGTGCTGTCCTATGAATTCGCCATGGTTCGGCGTTACCG
>NZ_RZQG01000526.1:0-4267 GCF_003998635.1 Mesorhizobium sp. M7D.F.Ca.US.004.03.1.1 | reverse complement strand
CCGCCGATCTGCGCGGTGCCGACTGGGCGAAGTTCTCGGCTTTCGTGCTGTCGCCAGGCGTGCCGCTGACGCATCCCAAGCCGCATTGGACGGTGGAGCTGGCGCGCGGTTCAGGCGTCGAGATCATCGGCGACATCGAGCTTTTCTGCCGCGAGCGAATGCTTAGTGCGCCAACGGCGCCCTTCATCGCCATCACCGGCACCAACGGCAAGTCGACGACGACCGCGCTGACCGCGCATATCCTGAAGGCGTCCGGCCGCGACACCCAGATGGGCGGCAATATCGGCCGCGCGGTGATGACGCTCGATCCGCCCGAGCCCGACCGGCATTATGTCGTCGAATGCTCGTCCTACCAGATCGACCTCGCGCCCTCGATCAACCCGACGGCCGGCATCCTGCTCAATCTGACGCCCGACCATCTCGACCGTCACGGCACCATGCAGCACTACGCCGCGATCAAGGAACGGCTGGTGGCCGGCAGCGAGACGGCGATCATCGGCATCGACGATTCCTGGTGCGCGCAGATTGCCGAGCGGCTGGAGCGGGCGGGGCGTCATGTCATCCGCATTTCCAAGCGGCTGCCGTTGACCGACGGCTATTTCGCCGACGGTGGCGATCTGATGGAGGCGGTGCACGGCCGCTACAGCCGTGTCGCCTTCCTCGAAGGCATCGGCTCGCTGCGCGGCCAGCACAATGCACAGAACGCGCTGGCGGCGGTCGCCGCTTGCCTGAGGGTCGGGCTGGAACTTGGCGAGATCCAGTCCGGACTGGAAAGCTTTCCCGGCCTCGCGCACCGCATGGAGCAGGTCGGCCGCAAGGACCATGTGCTGTTCATCAACGATTCCAAGGCGACCAACGCCGATGCGGCGGCACCGGCGCTGTCGAGCTTTCAGCGCATCTACTGGATTGCCGGCGGCTTGCCCAAGGAAGGCGGCATCGAGCCGTTGCGCGGTTTCTTCCCGCGTATCGCCAAGGCCTATCTGATTGGCGAGGCCGCGCCGGCTTTTTCGGCGACACTGGGCGAGGCTGTGCCTTACGAGATTTCAGGCACGCTGGCCGCGGCAGTCGAGCACGCCGCGCACGATGCGGCCCAGGACGACAGCGGCGAGGCGGTGGTGCTGTTGTCGCCGGCCTGCGCCAGTTTCGACCAGTTCAAGAATTTCGAAGTCCGCGGCGAAGCCTTCAGGCAAGCTGCGAATGCTATCGAGGGTGTGAAACCCATCGGAGGGGCACGATAATGCAGAGCCGTCTCGACAAAAGCCCGGTTGCGACCTGGTGGTGGACGATCGATCGCTGGTTCCTGGCGGCGTTCCTGTCGCTGATGGGGCTTGGCATCGTCTTGTCCTTCGCGGCCAGCCCGGCGGTGGCCGAACGCATCGGTCTCGACAGTTTCCACTTCGCCACAAGGCAGATCATTTTCACCGTGCCGGCGCTTGGCGTGATGCTGGCGGTGTCCTTCCTCGATTCCCGGCAGATCCGGCGCATGGCGCTGATCATGCTGTGCCTGATGCTGGTGCTGATGGTGGCGGTGCTCTACATCGGCGTCGAGGTGAAGGGCGCGCGGCGCTGGGTGTCGCTTGCCGGCCTGTCCATCCAGCCCTCTGAATTTCTGAAACCCGCCTTCGTCATCATGTGCGCCTGGCTGTTTGCCGAACACAAGCGCCAGCCCGACATTCCGGGCAATCTGTTTGCCATGCTGCTGCTGGTGCTGGTCGTGTCGCTGCTGGTGGCGCAACCGGACCTCGGCCAGACCATGCTGACGACCGGCACCTGGGGTATCATGTTCTTCATGGCGGGGCTGCCCTGGCTGTGGATCGTCGCACTGGGGGCGGCCGGCGTCGGCGGCGTCTTTGCCGCCTATACGGTGTTTCCGCATGTTGCCTTGCGCATCGACAAGTTCCTCACCGGCGAGGGCGACACGTTCCAGGTCGACATGGGGCGCGAGGCGCTGATCAATGGCGGCTGGTTCGGCGTCGGGCCGGGCGAGGGCACGGTCAAGCGGGTCATCCCCGACAGCCATGCCGACTTCGTCTTCTCGGTCGCCGGCGAAGAGTTCGGGCTGATCATGTGCTTCTTCATCATGTCGATCTTCGCCTTCATCGTGCTGCGCGGCCTCAACACGGCGCTGAAGGAACACGACGATTTCACCCGCTATGCGGTCGGCGGTCTCGTCACTGTCTTCGGCCTGCAGGCAGTCATCAACATGTGCGTCAACCTGCAGCTGGTGCCGGCCAAGGGCATGACGCTGCCGTTCATCTCCTATGGCGGCTCCTCGCAGATCGCCATCGCCATCTCGATGGGCATGGTGCTGGCGCTGACACGCAAGCGGCCGGAAAAGCGCAAGCAGATGGGCTTTGGCCTGTCGCAACGCGCCGTGCCGGCGGAGTGATATGGCCAGAGGCGTCATCCTTCTCGCGGCGGGCGGAACCGGTGGGCACCTTTTCCCGGCCGAGGCGCTGGCGCATGAGCTGAACGAGCGCGGCTGGTCGGTACATCTGGCGACCGACGACCGTGCCGAGCGTTTCGCCAGCCATTTCCCGGCCGCCGCCATCCATCCGATCCAGTCGGCGACGATGGGCTCGAAAAATCCTTTTGCCCTGCTTGGCGCCTTCTGGAAAATCTGGCGCGGCGTGCGTCAGGCTTCCGCCATCATTGGCAGGATCAAGCCGGATGCCGTCGTCGGCTTCGGCGGCTATCCGACCTTGCCGCCGCTCTACGCGGCGACACGGCGCAAGGTGCCGACGCTGATCCATGAGCAGAACGCGGTGATGGGACGCGCCAACCGTGCGCTGGCCGGCCGCGTCGATGCCATCGCCGGCGGCTTCCTGCCGCAGGACACCAGTTCTGCCGGCGTCAAGACGGTGACGACGGGCAATCCGGTCAGGCCTGCCGTGCTGGAAGCGGCCAAGACGGCTTATGCGGCGTCGACCGGGGAACAGCCGTTTCGCCTGCTGGTGTTCGGCGGCAGCCAGGGCGCCCAGTTCTTTTCCGATGCCGTGCCGGGAGCCATGGCGCTGCTTTCCGATGCCCAGCGCAAGCGGCTGGTGATCACGCAGCAGGCGCGCGCGGATGACGTGGCGCGGGTCAAGGCGGCCTATGCCGCCCTTGGCGTCGCCGTCGAGGTCTCACCCTTCTTCACCGACATGGCGCAGCGCATAGCGACCGCTCACCTGGTGATCTCGCGCTCCGGTGCCTCGACTGTCTCGGAGATCGCCGTCATTGGCCGGCCGGCGCTGCTGGTGCCTTACCCCTATGCGCTCGATCACGACCAGGCGGCGAACGCGGCGGCCCTTGCCGCTGCTGGCGGCGGCGAAGTGCACCCACAATCCTCGCTTTCGCCCGAACGCATCGCAGCGCTCGTCGGCGGGCTGATGGATGCTCCCGAGCGGCTGGCGGCGATGGCGGCGGGCGCGAAATCGGCAGGCAGGCCGGACGCGGCACGGTTGCTCGCTGATCTCACAGAGGCTATTGCGTCGAAAAAAACCGTTTCGGATTTCAGGAAGGGGACGCACGCATGAAGATGCCGCAGACCATCGGCCTTGTGCATTTCATCGGTATTGGCGGCATCGGCATGAGCGGCATTGCCGAAGTGCTGCACAATCTCGGCTACAAGGTGCAAGGGTCCGACCAGGCCGAAAGCGCCAATGTGCAGCGGCTGCGCGACAAGGGCATCGAATGCTTCGTCGGCCACAAGGCCGAGAACCTCGGCGATGCCGAGGTGGTCGTCGTCTCGACGGCGATCAAGAAATCCAACCCGGAGCTCAAGGCCGCGCGCGAAAAGCTGTTGCCGATCGTGCGCCGGGCCGAGATGCTGGCCGAGCTGATGCGCTTTCGCCAGGCGGTGGCGATCGGCGGCACGCATGGCAAGACGACGACGACCTCGATGGTGGCGACCTTGCTCGACGCCGGCGGGCTCGATCCGACCGTCATCAATGGGGGCATCATCAATGCCTATGGCACCAACGCGCGCATGGGCGACGGCGAATGGATGGTGGTCGAGGCCGACGAGAGCGACGGCACCTTCCTCAAGCTGCCGGCCGAGATCGCCGTCGTCACCAACATCGATCCCGAGCATCTCGATCACTATGGCAGTTTCGACAAGGTGCGCGAGGCCTTCCGCCAGTTCGTCGAGAACGTGCCGTTCTACGGTTTTGGCGTGATGTGCACCGATCATCCTGAGGTGCAGGCGCTGGTCAGCCGCATCGAAGATCGCCGCGTCATCACCTATGGCGAGAACGCGCAGGCCGATGTGCGCTTCACCAACCAC
>NZ_RZQG01000525.1:0-4275 GCF_003998635.1 Mesorhizobium sp. M7D.F.Ca.US.004.03.1.1 | reverse complement strand
GTGCCTGTTCCTGCGGCGGCGTGCGCGGAGCGGGCATGCCCTGGTCGCCGAAGAACTGGCGGAAATAGTCGTCGAATGGCGAGTTGCCGAGAGGCACGCCATCGTCCGTGCTTTCCGGCTGTGCCTTCATGACGGTGGTAACCGTCACCACCGCCGGCTTGTCGGCGGCCACGATGGGGGCGAACGAGCCGTTGGGCGCAGTGATGCCGGCGACAGGTGTCTGGGTTGTCGGAACGGCGTTGCCCGCGCTTTGGGCGAAAGACATGACGAAGGGGGATATGATCAGCGCAGCGCCCAGCAAGGCCGCGACGCGATGTCTGCGAAGGATATCTGACATGGTCGTTTGTCCGGGCGAGAGTTGATCCGTCGCCGTGGCCGCTCCCATGTCAGGAAAGCCAGCCATCTGGCGTGTCGAGGGTCGCGATTGCCCGTCTCGCCTGGCATGGCAGCCGACCGGATCGACAGCCTGCATCTAGGGCGCAGATTGGCCCGATTTAGGGTTTTCGGGCGACCTTACGAAGATTTAATCTCCGGACGGCAGGTCATAATATCGTCAGGCGGGGCTTTTCTACCCCGCCGGGGCGTCAGATCCCGGCGGTTCGCCCGAGATAGGTCGTGGCAATCGCGCGCATGCGCTTGCCGTCGAAGCTCGGTCCGTGTCCGCCATGGCCGATGCGGATCGGCAGGTCGAGCAGGCGCTGCATCGTACTGATATAGGCCGTTCGGTCCGAATCCGGCAGGTCGTCGATCAGCGTGTCGTCGTAGATGGCGTCGCCGCTGAAGAACAGGCCGTCGACCTCGTCGAACAGCGCGATCGAATCCGGGGAATGGCCCGGCAGATGCAGCACACGGAACTGCCGGTCGCCGAGATCGACGATGTCGCCCTCGTCCAGGGTCCGCGTCAATGGAGCGGACGGGATCTTGTAGTCGGCCGCCTTCCAGCCCGGCGCCGGCAGTTTCGAGACGGCGCCGTCGAGATCGTGGAACATGTAAGCGTAGGTCACCGCCTCATCCATGCTCTCGAATTGTTCGGCGCTCATCCTTGGCCCTGCTCGCCACGGGAATTCGTGCAGCGAGCCGACATGGTCGAGATGGATGTGGGTGGCGACGACCAGCAGCGGCTTGCCGTCGGACGTCTCGATCTCGGGCGCCAGCGGACAGATGCCCATGCCGGTGTCGACGAGCAGGTCGGCGTCGCGGCCGCGCAGATGCCAGATGTTGGCGCGCAGGTACTCATGCACGAACGGCTCGGTCAGCATCGTCGTCTTGTCGTCGACGATGCGCCTGCTGAACCAGTCCGGCATCAGGTGTGAGCCTGGCATCAGACGAAGGGCTTCCCGACCTTGTACTTTTCCGGCACCAGCCGCTTGAGATAGGCCATACCGGCATCCGACAGCTGATTGACATCGGGCTTCATGAAATCATCCGGCATGTGGCGGGTCTTGCCGGCGACGTTCTTCAGCGGCACTTTCTTCAACACCGTTTTGGTGCCGTCATATTGCAGCGCCACCGAGCCGCCGCCCTGTTCGGAGACAGTGACGGCGAAAGCGCCGGCATCGAAAGCCTCCTGCGCGTCGACCGCGCTGATGGCGCCGATATTGCCGCGCGGCATGTAGCCTAGGGCATCGACGCGGGCTCGCTTGCCCGGCAGCCCTTCTGCCAGCGCACGCTCGAGTGCAGCCGGCAGGTCGCTGCCCGACAGCTTGACGTTGCCATGCTCGTCGCGCTCCAGTTTGTCCGGCGGCACCAGGCTTTCGACCAGCGCCTTGCCGTCGGCGGTGCTGACACCTTCCGACACGGCGACGATGCAGCGCTTGTGGCGATCGAGCGTGGCGCGAACGTCGTCGATGAAGCCGGCGGCCGAGAATGGGCGCTCAGGCACATAGACGAGGTGCGGTCCGCTGTCGGGGTCGAGCTGCCATGCCGCAGCGGCCGCGGTCAGGAAGCCGGCATGCCGGCCCATGACGATGCCGACATAGATGCCGGGCAGCGCGCGAAAATCGAGGTCGACGGACAGGAAAGCGCCGGCGACGAACTCGGCCGCGGAGATGAAGCCCGGCGTGTGGTCGTTTTCCTCGAGATCATTGTCGATGGTCTTCGGCGCATGGACGAAGGCGATCTTGCCGCCGGCGGCTTCGGTCAGGATTTGCTGTGTGCCCGACGTGTCGTTGCCGCCGATGTAGATGAAAGCGTCGGCGCCGGCCTTCTTCAGGCCGTTGAGGATGACATCGCAATAGGCGGCATCCGGCTTGTCGCGCGTCGAGCCAAGGGCCGCACTCGGCGTGCCGGCAATCAGCCGCAGCCGGTCTTCCGGGATGGCGGAGAGATCGACATAGTTGCCGTCACGAATGCCGCGCACGCCGTGAATGGAGCCGAGGACCTTGGCACCGGGATGCCGCTTGCGGATCTCCAGCGTCGCCCCGACTACCGTCTGGTTGATGACGGCGGTTGGACCGCCGCCCTGCGCGATAACAAAAGTTCCGGCCATTCCTGACGTCTCCCGAGCGATGAATTCGCAGGCACATTCGCCTGTCTTTCGCTATCGCGCAACGGAAGAGTGGGACGGGTGACGTGTCAGGCGACGACGACCGGGTTTTTCTTTGAGACGCGGCTGTAGAGATCGATGATGTCCTGGTTGATCAGGCGCACGCAGCCCGACGACATCGCCTGGCCGATGCTCCACCATTCGGGCGAGCCGTGGATGCGATAGCCAGTGTCCTTGCCGTCCTGGTAAATGTAGAGGGCGCGCGCGCCGAGCGGGTTGGTCAGGCCACCGGGCTGGCCGGCCTGCCATTTCACCAGTTCCGGCTTGCGCGCGATCATTTCGGGCGGCGGCGTCCAGGTCGGCCATTCCCTGCCGTACTGGATGTTGGCGCGGCCGGACCAGCGAAAACCGTCCTTGCCGATACCGACGCCGTAGCGGATGGCATCGCCGCCCGGCTGCACGAGATAGAGCATGCGCTCCTGCAGATGGACGACGATGGTGCCGGGTGCCTCGCCTGTCGTGTCGACGACGATCTGGCGGCGGAACTCCGACTTGACCTTGAGATATGGCACTTCCGGCACGTTGAAGCCGCCATCCGTCATCGCGGCATACATCACGCCGGGGCTGGTGATGTTCTTGTCGACGCTGATGCTCGGCCGGATCGGTCGCACGGAACCGGTGACCGTATCGTCGAGTTCGAGTGCGGGCAGGCCGCCGCCCGAGGTCGAGCAACCGGCAGCGCTGAGCAGCGCGAGCGCCCCTGCCCCTGACAGGATGGCACGACGGGAAAGATGATGATCGGTTTCGATTGCGTCGCCGTTTCGCGGCGGCGTCAGACCTTGCGGCAACTCACGCATATACCCAAACCCTACGCTGTCGGCGGGAAGCACGGTCCGGCCGGATAGCGGGCATTTTCATCATTCATGGTTGATAAAGCGTGAAGACTTTGCGCAGCCTGTGTTTGCGCATTGCCCGGCGGGCGCTCGACCTTCCTGCCTGAGCATTGACTGGGAGCTGCTGCACAAAAAGGCCTCGGACGGGTCATAATCCCGGCACTGGTGTTTCCTACCCCTCAAGCGATCAGCGAGGGGCCTCCATGTGCAAGACGTTAAAAACCGACATCAAGCTTTTTGCCGCTGCCATTGTCGCGGCAGCAACCGTACTCGGTGCCAATGTCAGCCTGGCCGATATCGTGAGCACGCTGAGCGGCGCGAACTGACACCGATCTGCCGTTGGCGCAGTTAGGGGAAATCGCCTCTTTACATTCTCCCGGGCCTAAGGATTTATCCTCTTCTTTGAGCTCAAAGGAGACGAGCATGTCCTTCGAAAACTGGGCCGCCTTCGCCGCTGCGTCGACGATCCTTCTCATCATTCCGGGCCCGACCATCCTGCTGGTCGTGTCGTACGCGCTGGGCCAGGGCTGGCGCACCGCTCTGCCGATGGCGGTCGGCGTGGCGCTGGGCGACTTCACCGCGATGACCTTGTCGATGCTGGGCATCGGCGCGCTGCTGGCGGCTTCGGCGACGGTCTTCACCATTCTAAAGCTGATCGGCGCCGGCTATCTGATCTATCTCGGCGTGAAACTGTTTCGCGCCGGCGGTGCGCTGAAGGCCGAACCACGCACCGATGCGGTGTCGTCGGCCAAGATGATGGCGCATGCCTGGCTGGTCACCGCGCTCAATCCGAAAAGCATCACCTTCTTCGTCGCCTTCCTGCCGCAGTTCCTCGACCGGCACGCCGATTTCTGGACGCAGATGCTGATCTTCGAGACGACCTTCCTGGCGCTCGCC
>NZ_RZQG01000524.1:0-4284 GCF_003998635.1 Mesorhizobium sp. M7D.F.Ca.US.004.03.1.1 | reverse complement strand
CGTTTGACCTCGCCGGTGAGAAAACCACGGCCGAGCGGTGAGAACGGCACCAGGCCGATGCCGAGTTGTCTAAGCAGCGGGATGATCTCCGGCTCCAGATTGCGCTCCCACAGGGAATACTCGCTCTGCACCGCCGACACCGGATACACTGCATGCGCCCGGCGGATGTTGGCCGCACCCGCCTCCGACAGGCCGAAGAAGCGCACCTTGCCTTGCTCGATCAGTTGGCCGACGGCGCCCGCGACATCCTCCATCGGCACCGCCGGATCGACGCGGTGCTGGTAGAGCAGATCGATATGGTCGGTGGCGAGCCGGACGAGCGAGGCTTCCACGGCCTCGCGAATGTGCTCGTGCCGGCTATCGGTTCCGACCTGCTTGCCGTTTTCGATGCGGAAGCCGAATTTGGTGGCGATGGTCACCTGGTCGCGCTTGCCCTTCAACGCCCGGCCGAGCAGGGCTTCGTTGATGTAGGGGCCATAGACCTCGGCGGTGTCGAGGAAGGTGCAGCCAAGCTCGATGGCGCGGTGCAGCGTGGCGATGGATTCGGCCTCGTCGGCCGGGCCGTAGGACTGGCTCATGCCCATGCAGCCGAGGCCGATGGCCGAGACCCGCAGCCCCTGGCTGCCGAGCTTGCGTGTTTTCAGGGTCATCGGGGCGCTCTCCGGCGAGGTTGCAGAAACTATGGCGTTGACTGATTTTGTCGACACGCCTTACTCGACAAGGATGTGGGCTTCACGCGCGGCTTCGACAAGCGCCTCCCTGGCGATCTCGGCGGTAACATCGCCGCTCGTCGCCCGGCGGCAGGCGCGCAATGCCGATTGATGTTTTGGACTGCCGGCGTCACGCCAATGCGTCGTGAGCAATTCAATGGCTTGCTGTGTATTGGACAGATGACGGATGGAACCGGTGACACCGACGGACACCGCCACGGGTTTGGAAAACCATGCAGTTTGCATTGGAACCTCGACTGGGCTGAAGCGATAAACGCTTTGGGCAGTCCAAGGTTTCGTCACTCTGGCGTGAAAGTTCCGAAGCAGGCGTTTCAACGAACCATCCACATCGAGAGACGCCCGGTCTGTTCGCCTTTCGGCATCACTCACATGTTCGAGGCGACGTCGCGGGTGGGCGGTGGTTTGGGCTTGTGGGCAGCACGCTGCCTTGTCGTTTGTTCGGCGAAGCGGGGAGCAGTCTTGACCGTGGCCGTGGTCTTGAGCGCTTGCGCCTTGCGGCGCTTGAGCCAGCTGGATGACAGTTCGGCAAGGAGACTGCGCAGGTCTTTCACGACGTCCTCCTCTTGTAAGGCGACAGGATAATTTCCGTCAGTCCAACTTGTTCCACCGGGAAGACTTGTTCCGAGCAAATAAAGGTTCCTGCCGCCGAAAGCGGCCCAGCATCACCTGCCAATATAGGCGGCCAGTTCGTCCGGCGTCCCATTTGGGAAGGCCTGTTTCAGGAAGTCCAGGAAGGCCGACACGCGCGCGCTGAGCAGCCGCCGGGATGGGTAGAGCGTCCATAGAGCGATCTCGGGGCCGTCGATATCGCCCCAATTCACCAGTGTACCGTCAGCCAGGTCGTGGGCCACCAACGAAATGGGAAGCCGTCCTGCGCCGACGCCGGCTCGCACCGCATCCCGGACCATGATGAGCGTTGACAAAACGAGGACGGGCTCGATTGTAATTGTTGACCGGCCACCCGGTGTCTTCACGTGACATGTTTGCGGTTCGCCTGCCCCTCGCGCAACGCCAGGGGCGGCGCGCTGACCGGTCGTGCGGGGAAGGTCGGGGCTCGCCACGACAATCAGACGGTCGCGGAGAAACGCCCGTCCGACCAGGCTTTCGTCGGGATCTGGATTGACCCGGATTACCAGATCGTAGCCTTCCTCGATCATGTCGACAGCCCGGTCCTCAGTCGTCACTTCAAGCCTCACCTCCGGATATTTGAGGGCAAACCCCGCGGCGATCCTCCCCATAGCGGTCTGCGAGAAATGGAGAGGTGCGCTGATCCGCAGTCTGCCCTTGGGTCTCTGACCGCCCGAGGCAATCGCCGAAGCCGTCTCGTCCAGTTCGGCAAGCAATGCCCCCGTCCGCTCGAAGAGCGCCCGTCCTTCTTCGGTCAGCTTCAGGTTACGCGCACCCCGTTCAAACAGGCGCAGATCGAGACTGCTTTCCAAGTCTCCAACGCGCCGGGACAGCGTTGCCTTGGGCCGGCCGGTGGCCCTTGCCGCTTTGCCGAAGCCACCATGGCGGGCAACGAGATTGAAATCGGCCAGCGCAAGAAGATCCATAAGTGTTCCACCAATGGGACGGTGCGTCCAAAATCTCCGTCTATTGGACTGTTTGTGAGCCGTACATATTGGGCGTGTCAAGCAACCCAACAGGAGAAATTCCCATGACCATTCTCGTTACCGGCGCCACCGGCAATATTGGCCGCCAGGTCGTCGAACACCTCGTCAAGCGCGACGCCGATGTCCGTGCTCTCGTCCGCGATCCGTCGAAAGCCGGCTTCCCGGCAGGCGTCTCCGTCGTGCAAGGCGACTTTCTCGATGTCGATTCGCTGCGCAAAGCCATGTCTGGGGTTTCCACGCTGTTCCTCTTGAACGCCGTGGTTCCGGATGAATTCACCCAGGCTTTGGTCGCGCTGAACGTTGCCCGATCGGCCGGCATCGAGCGGATCGTCTATCTCTCGGTGATCCACGCCGACGTCTATGTGAACGTGCCGCATTTCGCGGGCAAGTTCGGCGTCGAGCGAATGATCGAGCAGATGGGCTTCAAGGCTACGATCTTGCGCCCGGCCTACTTCATCCAGAACGATCTGATGGTCGAAGACATCATCACCGGCTACGGCACCTATCCAATGCCGATCGGCGCCAAGGGTCTTGCCATGATCGACGCCCGTGATATCGCCGAGATCGCCGCCCTTGAGCTGCTGCGCCGCGAACAGTCCGCAGAGCCGCTTGCGCTCGACCGGATCAACCTCGTCGGTCCGCAGACACTGACCGGGACGGACATCGCCGCCATCTGGTCAGACGTGCTCGCTCGCCCGATCAATTACGGCGGCGACAATACGGAAGGTTTCGAGCAAAATCTCAAGCAGTTCCTGCCTGCCTGGATGGCGTACGACATGCGCCTTATGGGCGAGCGGTTCTTGACCGACGGGATGCTGCCTGAGGCCGGCGACGTCGAGCGACTGACGGCGCTTCTGGCCCGCCCACTGCGCCCATATCGCGACTTCGCCTCGCAAATCGCGGCCTCCGCCTGAGCAGCTATCTGACTACTAGGACTATCATCATCACCGGAAACAACAACAGGGCGCCTCTTGAGGGGGCACCCTGCCTTGTAGTCGAACGCGGCTACGACAAAACAGCGCTTCTGCGCCCGCTCCCTACTGCAGGGAGGCCGGGTGTGGCAGATCAACCGAGGCGTTTAGACGTTCGCCATCCTCGCCAGCAAGGCCATCCACGAACATACCGGCCATGCCGTCGAATTCAATTGCCACGCCGATGAGTTGGGCCGCCTGCAGCACCAGATATTCGATGTCTTCGAGGGCGACGTTCTCGGCCAGATTCTTGACCCTGACGTGTTCGGCCACCGCCGTGATGTTGACGATGCCGGTCCTCTTGAATGCCGTCACGACCGCCGAACTGACGTCGTCGCGCAGGTGCGTCGAGTAATTGTACCGCATCGAAACCTCCCAAAGGGATCGGTTTTCTTTTCAGGTTCCAGTATGCGCCGGGCAACGCGTGGTGGCAAGTAACAATATAAATATTATCTAAATAAATCAATTAGTTAGCATAGTTACACAAATGCATGTCCAGCGCCGAATCCTCATCATGCGCGTGATGCGTCATTCACCCATCGCACGCTCTTGACGCGTTATGCGGCCTATCCTAACTATAAGTGGAGTGAGGTAGATACTAACTCGACGTATTCTTGGTCTTGAGCGAGAAAAGCGCCATGGCTGAACTGGAACGCCCCGAACGACTGCAAATCATGCTGACATCTGACGAACTGGCCGCGCTGGAAAACTGGCGCTTTGACAAGCGCATGCCGAGCCGCTCGGCCGCGGTTAGGGAACTGCTGCGGCGCGGTTTGGCCTCAGATGGATTCCTGACGGCGGAGCAGGGGGCGAAGTCGCAGGATTTTGGCATCTTGCCTGCGGACGGCAACGGGATTGCCGACAGCGGCAAGGAATAGGCGCGGCCGCCGGTCTGCTGGTCGCGACCGGCGGGCAGAGTGCCGGCTGGTATGCCGGACCCTGACTGCTCTCGGCTCTACAGGATATTGG
>NZ_RZQG01000523.1:0-4290 GCF_003998635.1 Mesorhizobium sp. M7D.F.Ca.US.004.03.1.1 | reverse complement strand
GCAGCCCTTCGATGATCCATCTGGGTGCGAACTGCGTGAGCACACCTGCAGCGGCCATGTAAAATAGGCCGGCGCCAAGCAGCCCGCCAAAACGGCACGCCTCGACGGCCAGTGAATTTTCTCGCTTTTGCGAACGATTGGAACTGACAACGACATCAAACATCAGGCGCGCTTCACTGCAAAGCGTTCTCCGAAGAGACCACGGGGCCTAAAGACAAGGACAACCAGGAGGAGCGAATAGGCGATGACATCGCGCAACTGGTACGGCGACGCCACGTCAAACCCATCAAGCAGGAAAAGCGGTCCAAGCGCTTCAATTAGCCCGAGCAGAAGCCCTCCAACCATAGCACCCGGTATGTTCCCGATACCGCCTATGACTGCCGCGCAGAAGCCTTTCACGCCAAGCGTGAGGCCCATGAAGAAGAATATCTGTTTGAACACCAATGCATAAAGTAAGCCAGCGATCCCAGCAATGGCGCCGCCCAGCGCAAAGGTGACAGTGATGATCCTGTCGACATCAACGCCCATCAAAGTGGCGGCGTCTCGATCCTCGGCCACCGCACGAATTGCCTTGCCAAGAGACGTCCACATGACGATGGCATAAAGTATCGCCATCACGAAGACGGCGGCGACGAAGACTGCGATCTGCACTTTTGGGATTGATATCCCATCCATCAATTCAACGTTTCCCGAAAACGCTGCAAGATCTGGAAATGCGCGGCCGCGCGTCCCAAATGCCCCGCGAACGGTGTATTGAAGAATAAAGGAGATGCCGATTCCGCAAATCAGCGGTGCCAAGCTCCTGACGTGTCGGAACGGACGGTAGGCGATACGTTCGACGCAAATCGCAACAGCGCAGGATACGGCGACCGGGACGATAATCGCGACGGGCGCCGCCAGCCAAATGCCGCCGTTTTTCAATGCCACATCAGCAGCTGTGTAGGCTGCAAATGCACCCAGCATGAAGATATCGCCATGGGCGAAATTGACCATGCGCAGTATGCCGTAGACCATCGAGTACCCGAGCGCGATGAGGGCATAGATGCCTCCGATCGACAGGCCGAATACCGCAAAGGACACGACCTGTGTGAACGTATAATTTTCATGCAGCAGGCTGCCCCCGATTCCCCAGGCGACAAGTGCCAACAAGGCGATGCGCAATGCGATCATGAAGGCATCGACCCATGTGGCTCGACGCATCCATTCATTAAGAGATCGCATCGCGAAGGACAGCATTCCTGTCGTGGTGCGAGCTGCGTCGCTCACTTGGCAGGCTCTTGATAGATCTTGATCGGGTTGGTGCCGGGTTTGAACGAGGCGGGATCGCTACTGGTATATTCGAAGATGGCAAAAGCCGCGGTGCCGCAATCGCCGTTTTCTGAGCAGGTGATCTTGCCTGAGAGGCCGTCAAAATCCTTGGTCGCCATAAGAGCGTCGTGCAGGGCCTTCTTACCGATATAGGTATTGCCCTCGGCATCCGTCACGGCCACCTTTTCGATGCTGGCCTTTACGATCCCTGCCGCGTCGTAGCCATATGTGTGAAAACCGGTGAGCGGACCTTCGCCATACTTGGCCTGGTATTTGTCGAGAAAGACCTTGTATTTTTCACCTAGAATGTTGGGCGAACTATCGACTCCAATGATCCGGAAACCGACGGACGCGTCGCCACTGGCTTCCAAGAAGGCGGGATTGAAGAGGCCGTCCGTCCCGAGCTTCGGCACGCCCTTGAGCTCAGGCACCTCAGCTGCCTGGCGCACAACATAGGCCGCTGCCGACCCGAACAGTGGCATGAAGATGATGTCAGGTTTTTTGCGCGCCATTCCCGCAAGCATGGGGCGGAAATCCGTATCATTGGGTCCAACCGCTTCAGCCGTTGTGACGGATCCTCCGAGCGCTGTGAAATCTTCCGTAAAAGCCTTTACGACCTGCTCGGCCACCGGGCTGCCGTCATGGACCGTCGCGGCGGTCTTCGCCTTCATGCCATTGAAGGCGTAACGGGCCGCTACCTTCGAGGCAAAGGTGTCATTGTACATCGTACGCAGGAAGCCCTTGAGCCCTTCTGGGCGATCGGGAAAGGTCAGCGACGGCGCGCTTGCACCAGGGCTGACAGCAGTCAGGCCAGCGCTCCAGAGGATAGGCGCTCCAGCACGCGCCTCGCTTGAACAGGACGAGCCTACTACGACGACGATTGAGCGGTCCGAAGCGAGCTTCGTCGCTGCGGTCTGGCCGCCTTCCGCATTGCATTGTCCGTCCTCCACCGTGAACCGGATGGGATGTCCTGCAATCATGTTTTCAGCATCGGCGAATCCAAGTTCGGCGCCACGGAATTCGTCGATACCCAAAGATGAATCGGGACCGGACATCGCGAGTAGGCCACCAATGACAATGGGCTTGTCCTTATTGACGCGCACCACTCCGAGGTCGTCGGTCACAGGCCCAACTGTCTCAGCATAGGCCAGCTGTCCCGTTATCTGCAAAGCAGCCAAAGCGGCCGCTGCGGTGCTCATGATTTTCTTCATATTCCCCTTCTCCTTCTTGTTATAGCCGAGACGCTAGCATACATCATGCACGATCTCAAACAAAATTGTGCACGATTTTTCAGGGTGATTTTCGCGAAGTTTCGCACTAAAAAGGGCACAATGTGGATGAAGGGCTGAAGGTTCGCATCCTATGCAAAAGGAAGAAACAGCCGTGGGCCGAGCCACCAAGCAGAAAATGACCCTCAATCAGGTCCGCTCCGAATTGATGCGACCGCTGCCTGCCGGGATGCCCACATCCCCTATTGAGGACGATGCATTCGAAAGACTGTACGACGCGATCGTGAACGGCCGAATCGAGCCAGGGTCGAAGTTGGGGGAAGACGAAATCGCCTTCGCGCTTGCGATTACCCGAATGCGCGCGCGCAAGGTGCTTCAACAACTGTCCGTTGTCGGCTTGGTCACCCTGATCGCAAATCGCGGCGCATTCGTCGCGAAACCCAGCGTTAATGAAGCAAGGGAGGTGTTTTCAGCACGCCGCCTAATCGAGGGGGAACTTGCCGCGCAAATGGCAAAGCAAAGAACCGAACATGACCTGTCGCTCCTTCGCCAGCATCTCGAGGAACAGAGGGCGGCGATGTATGGTGGCAACCGCAGCGCCTATGTGAAGCTCATCGGGGAATTCCATATTGTGATCGCTGAGTTGTCCAGGAATCGAGTCATAGCGCGGATACTGATGCAACTGATTTCGCAGAGCTCCATCATCGTCATGCTTTACCCAGGCTCACAGCATGCGTCCTGCTCGATTGACGAGCATGAAACAATCGTCGCAAGTATCGAAGCAGGTGACGCTGACGGAGCAGCTCTTCTGATGCGTAAGCATCTTGAACTCCAGGAAAGCAGACTTCAACTGAATGCCGACCCGTCCCGGCGCGTCACGCTTGCAGAGGCGCTGTCAGTACGCTCGTCCGATCGCTAGAAGTCGCAGACACGGACGTTGGTGAAGACAGCTTGGCTCGAACTAGGTCGCGGGCCAGGCAAATCCGGGCCGAAAAAGGCGCGCGAAACAACCAAGAAGTAGCGCTGAGGCTCGTAGGTCAAGGTGCTCCAGCCAAATGGTTCGACCAAGCGGTTTAAGGCTTTTGGCCGTCCATGCTCACACCGCCAGCGAACATGCTGGTGTCACGACACGACGCTCATTCCTTTCCATTGCCTTTTCGCCATTCTTCGGGCGTCAGACCAGCCAGGCTGAAGCGGTCCCGGACTGTGGCATAGTTCGCTCCCTCTATGCGTCCGACCGGGTCCAGTTGTGCGGGGTCGATGCGAAAGGTCTCGAAATCCACGACATCGTCTCTGAAATGGGCTCCGACGATCTTACCAAGGATGATGTCCCGCGACGGACTCACTGCTAGCGAGACAAAGTGCGTGCATTCGAAAGCCGCAGGAGCGTCTTTGACATACGGGCAACCGACGAACTTGCCGGCCGAAGTCTCGAAGCCTGCCATCTCCAGCTCATTTTCCGAACTTTCGAATGAGATGGCGCAAATATTCATCCGCTCGACCATCGCCATTGAGACGATGTTCACGGTGAATTGTTGAGTTTGGCGGATATTCCTCGACGTGTCTTTTGGCTCACCATCTTCGTTGGGCTCGATGCCGAGAGCCAGGATGCCGGGATCGGCCGAGAGGATATTGAAGAAACTGAATGGAGCCGCGTTGAGCACGCCGTCCGCGGATATCGTGGTGACCAGCGCGATAGGGCGGGGTACGATCGTGCCGGATAGCAATTTGTATCGCTGCCGTTCGGTTAGTA
>NZ_RZQG01000522.1:0-4290 GCF_003998635.1 Mesorhizobium sp. M7D.F.Ca.US.004.03.1.1 | reverse complement strand
GTCGCCGCATAGCGCGCGACATAGGTTCGCATCGCCGAGGCCATCATCACGCCGGGCGTGTCGTTGCCGGCAAAGACGATCGGCCGTTCGATGGCGCCGGCCGCAACGACGCAGCGCTTCGCCACGATCCGCCACAGCCGCTGGCGCACCTGGTGCTCGGGCGGCGAGGGCAAATGGTCGTTGACCCGCTCGATCGCGCCATAGGTACCGCCGTCATAGACACCGAACAGCGTCGTGCGGGTCATGATGCGGACGTCGGGCATGTCAGCCAGTTCAGCCAGCATCCGCGACAGCCATTCGGCTGCCGGCACACCATCGATCGTGCCGCCATCCGACAGCAGGCGGCCACCGAGCGTGAAATCTTCCTCGCACAGGATGACGCGGGCGCCTGCGCGGCCGGCGGCAAGCGCGGCCGCCAGCCCGGCCGGGCCTGAACCGGCGATCAGCACATCGCAATGCGCCCATGCCTTGTCGTAATGATCGGGATCGGCGATGCCGGCGGCGCGGCCAAGGCCGGCGGCACGGCGGATCGCCGGCTCGTAGATCGCTTCCCAGAATTTCGCCGGCCACATGAAGGTCTTGTAGTAGAAGCCGGCGACGAAGATCGGCGCGAACAACTGGTTGACTGACATCACGTCATGGCGCAGCGACGGCCAACGGTTCTGGCTGGCGGCCTCGAGCCCTTCATAGAGCTCCGCCGTCGTCGCCTTGGTGTTCGGTTCGCGCCTTGCGCCGCTGCGCAACTCGACCAGCGCGTTGGGTTCTTCCGAACCAGCGGTCAGAATGCCGCGCGGGCGATGGTATTTGAACGAGCGGCCGACCAGCTTGACGCCGTTGGCGATCAGCGCCGAGGCGAGCGTGTCGCCCTGGAAGCCGGAGAAAGCCTTGCCGTCGAAACGGAAGTTCAGCGGTGCCGAACGGTCGACAAGGCCGCCATTGCCGAGCCGGTGTGTCTGCGCGCCGGCCATCACGCGCCAACCTTCGCGGCGCCGGCGCCCGCCGCCGGTTCGATTGAAGAAATCTCATGCGTCAGCGTGTTGCGGGTGATCTTCAGCCAGGCCCGGCAGCCGCCGCCATGATACCAGTATTCGCTGGTCTCGCCGGCGACATTGTCGCGCAGATAGACATAGTCGAAGACCTCGTCTTCCGAGGCGCCGGCCACCGGCCGTACCGGCTTGGCGTCGCCGAGATAGGTGAACTCGCCGAGTTCGCGTTCGCCGCAGAAGGGACAGACAATGCGCATGCTGTTCTAGACCGCCTTCAATGCAGGTTCGGTTGGGCGCCCTGGCCCTTTTCGTCGATCATCGCACCGCGCCGGAACCGGTCGAGGCGGAACCGTGCGGCCTCTTCGTGCGATTCATCGCGCGCCAGAAGGTGGGCAAAGACAAAGCCGGAGCCCGGTGTCGCCTTGAAGCCGCCATAGCACCAGCCGGCGTTGAGATAGAGCCCGTCGACCGGCGTCTTGTCGATGATCGGCGAGCCGTCCATCGACATGTCCATGATGCCGCCCCACTGGCGCAGCAGGCGCACGCGGCCGATCATCGGCATCAGCGCCATACCGCCCTCGCAGACGTCCTCCATGACAGGCATGTTGCCGCGCTGGGCGTAGGAATTGTAGCCGTCTATGTCGCCGCCGAAGACCAGCCCGCCCTTGTCGGACTGGCTGACATAGAAATGGCCGGCGCCGAAGGTCATGACGCCGGGGATAAGCGGCTTGATCGCCTCGGAGACAAAGGCCTGCAGCACATGGCTTTCGATCGGCAGGCGCAGACCGGCCATCGCCGCGACGCGCGACGAGGAGCCGGCGACAGCCATGCCGACCTTACCGCCGCCGATCTTGCCGCGGGATGTCTCGACGCCAGTCACCTTGCCATTGGCGTCCCTGACGAAGCCGGTGACTTCGCAATTCTGGATGATATCGACGCCGAGCGCGCTCGCCGCGTGCGCGTAGCCCCAGACCACCGCATCGTGCCGCGCGGTGCCGCCGCGCCGCTGCAAGAGCCCGCCTTGCACCGGGAAGCGCGCATTGTCGAAGTTCAGGAACGGTATCATCTTCTTGACCGCGGCGAGATCGAGCAGTTCGGCGTCGATGCCGTTGATGCGCATGGTGTTGCCGCGCCGGGCATAGGCGTCTCGCTGCGCGTCGGAGTGGTAGAGGTTGATGACGCCGCGCTGGCTGACCATCGTGTTGTAGTTGAGGTCCTGCTCCATCCGCTCCCACAGCTTCATCGACAGTTCGTAGAAGCCGGTGTTGCCGGGCAGGCCGTAATTGGAGCGGATGATGGTGGTGTTGCGGCCGGCATTGCCGGAGCCGATCCAGCCTTTTTCGAGCACGGCGACATTCTTGATGCCGTACTCGCTGGCCAGGAACCATGCGGTGGCCAAGCCATGGCCGCCGCCGCCGATGATCACCACGTCGTAGCGGTCCTTCGGCGTGGCGTCGCGCCAGGTGCGTTGCCAATTCTTGTGGCCGGACAGGGCGGCGCGGGCGAGCGAGAAGATCGAGTATTTCATCAGTTCATTCCGAGGTCGCTCGCACCGCTGGGTCGACTAAATGTCCAGCGTGTGGTCGCGCTCCCATTGCGTGAAGTGCGAAGCATAGGAATTCCATTCCTGGTGCTTCAGCTTTAGGTAGGCCGACGAGAATTCCTCACCCAGCGCCGCCTTGAGCGATTTGTCCTTGTCGAACTCGCGCAGCGCATCGAGCAGGTTGAGCGGCAGCTTCGGCGCACCCTTCACCGTGTGTCCATGCTGGTACATGTCGATGTCGTAGCGCTTGCCGGGATCGGCCTTCGAGCGAATGCCGTCGAGGCCGGCGGCGATGATAACGGCCTGCAGGAGATAGGGGTTGGCCGCCCCATCCGGCAGCCGCAGTTCGAAGCGCCCGGGGCCGGGCACACGCACCATATGGGTGCGGTTGTTGCCGGTCCAGGTCACTGTGTTCGGCGCCCAGGTCGCGCCCGAGATCGTACGCGGCGCGTTGATGCGCTTGTAGGAGTTGACCGTCGGATTGGTGATCGCGGCCAGCGCGGAGGCATGCTTCATGATGCCGCCGAGGAAATTCCTGCCCTTGGCCGAGAGGCCAAGCTCCATCGCATTGTCGGCGAAGACGTTGGTCTTGCCGGCCTTGTCCCAGACCGAGATATGGGCATGGCAGCCATTGCCGGTCAGGCCCTGGAAGGGTTTGGGCATGAAGGTCGCGCGCAGGCCATGCTTTTCCGCGATCGACTTGACCATGAACTTGAAGAACGAGTGCTTGTCGGCGGTCGCCAGCGCATCGTCAAAGGCCCAGTTCATCTCGAACTGGCCGTTGGCGTCCTCGTGGTCGTTTTGGTAGGCGCCCCAGCCGAGCGCCAGCATGTGGTCGCAAATCTCGGCGATGACGTCGTAGCGCCGCATCACCGCTTGCTGGTCGTAGCAGGGCTTTGAGGCCGTGTCGTATTCGTCGGAAATCGTCTTGCCGTCGGGCGAGATCAGGAAGAACTCGGCCTCGACGCCGGTCTTGACATGCATGCCGTCGCTGGCCGCTTCGGCAATCAGCCGCTTCAGCGTGTTGCGCGGCGCCTGGTCGACCTCCTTGTCGTCCATGATGCAGTTGGCAGCGACCCAGGCGACCTCAGGCTTCCACGGCAGCTGGATCACCGAATCCGGATCCGGCACCGCCAGCATGTCGGGATGCGCCGGCGTCAGGTCCAGCCAGGTGGCGAACCCGGCAAAGCCGGCGCCGTCCTTCTGCATGTCGGCGATTGCCTGTGCCGGCACCAACTTGGCACGCTGGCCACTGAACAGGTCAGTGTAGGAAATCATGAAATATTTGACGTTTTTCGCCCTTGCGAATTCTGCAAGATCAGCTGTCACGGAAGTTCCCCATTTTTTTGTCGATTGTGGCCCCAGAGCGTGTGGGCTTCGGCCCTTCGTTGATTAGAAGCCGTTCTTCCCCGGTATCCAGTTGGTGCCGGCCAGCGGCACGCCGGCCATGGCCGCTGCCTCGATCGTCAGGGCGACGAGGTCCTCGGGTTCCAGATTGTGCAGGCTGTTCTTGCCGCACGCGCGGGCGATCGTTTGAGCCTCAAGCGTCATCACCTTGAGGAAGTTCGCCAGCCGGCGTCCGGCAGCCACCGGATCGACCCGCTTCATCAATTCGGGGTCCTGCGTGGTGATGCCAGCCGGGTCGCGGCCCTCGTGCCAGTCGTCATAGGCGCCGGCCGTGGTGCCGAGCTCGTTATACTCCGCCTCCCAGCGCGGATCGTTGTCACCGAGCGCGACAAGGGCAGCCGTGCCGATCGAGAC
>NZ_RZQG01000521.1:0-4292 GCF_003998635.1 Mesorhizobium sp. M7D.F.Ca.US.004.03.1.1 | reverse complement strand
TGTGGGACAGCTTTGCCGCCGATGCCTTCATCCGCGACGCCGAAAGCGGGCTCTATTTCGCCCCCGCCAGGCTGCATGTGCTCGACCACAAGGGCGAGCATCTCTCGGTACGCGGTCCGCTCAACATCGCACGGCCGGTGCAGGGCTGGCCGGTCATCGTCCAGGCCGGTGCGTCGGAGGCAGGGCGGCAATTGGCGGCAGAGACGGCGGAGGTCATTTTCGCCGCGCATGCCGATCTCGCAGCGGGGCAGCGTTTCTTTGCCGACGTCAAAGGCCGTGCGGAGAAGCTCGGCCGGTCGCGCGACGACATCAAGATCCTGCCCGGCGCCTTTGTCGTTGTCGGCGACAGCATCGAGGACGCGCAGGCCAGGCGGGCGAAGCTCGACAGTCTCGTCTACTACGAGAGCGGCATTGCCTCGCTGTCGATCGCCATTGGACATGATGCCTCCGGTTTTGATCCCGACGCGCCCTTGCCCGAAATCCCCGAGACCAATGCCTCGAAGAGTGGCCGCGAGCGCGTCATCGAACTGGCGCGCCAGGAAAGCCTGACGGTCAGGCAACTCGCGCAAAGGCTGGGCGGCTATTCCGGCCTTGCCTTTGTCGGTACACCTGAAACAATCGCCGACGAGATGGAGGAATGGCTGGTCGCCGAGGGCTCAGACGGGTTCAACATCATGTTTCCCTACCTACCTGCCGGGCTCGATGATTTTGCCGAGAAGGTCGTGCCCGAACTGCAGCGGCGAGGGATTTTCCGGCGACAGTATGAGGGATCGACGCTGCGCGAGAATCTCGGCCTGAAGCGTCCGCCCAACCGGTTTTTCAAGTAGCACTTCCTTCGCAGAGAGGTCTCCAATGTCGACCCAGACCAACACCCGCATCGTGCTCGCGGCGCGGCCGCAAGGCCGGCCGAAGTCAGATGACTTCCGCATCGAGACGGTTGATGTCGTCCAGCCGGGGGAGGGTGAATTGCTGCTGCAGATCCTTTATCTGTCGCTCGATCCCTATATGCGCGGGCGCATGAACGCCACGAAATCCTATGCCAAGCCGGTCGATGTCGACGGCGTGATGGAAGGCGGTACCGTTGCGCGTGTCGTCAGGTCCCGCCACGCCCACTTCGCCGAGGGTGACATCGTCCTGTCCCATTCGGGATGGCAGAGTTTTGCACTGTCCGATGGTGTCGGGCTGCGCAAGCTCGATCCTGCGACTGCACCCGTCACGACGGCGCTTGGCGTGCTCGGCATGCCGGGCTTCACGGCCTATGCCGGCCTGCTCAGCATCGGGCAGCCGAAGCCTGGCGAGACGGTTGTCGTGGCGGCTGCCAGTGGTGCGGTCGGGTCGGCCGTTGGCCAGATCGCACGCATCAAGGGCGCGCGTGCCGTCGGCATCGCCGGCGGCGCCAACAAATGCGCCTTCGTGCGAAACGAACTCGGCTTTGACGCCGTCGTCGATCACCGTGCCGATGATTTTGCCGAGCAGTTGAAGACAGCCTGCCCTGACGGCATCGATATCTATTTCGAGAATGTCGGCGGTCATGTCTGGGATGTTGTGTTTCCGCTGCTCAACGAGTTTGCGCGTGTGCCGGTCTGCGGGTTGATCGCGCAATACAATGCCATCGCGGATGCCGGCGTCGACCGGCTGCCGACATTGATGCAGCAAGTGCTGCACCGCAGCTTGACGATCAGGGGTTTCATCCAGCGTGAATTTGTCGACCAGCGTCCGGCCTTCTATCGCGAGATGGCCGACTGGATAGCATCCGGCCGCGTTCGCTACAGGGAAGACATCGTGAATGGCATCGAGAACGCGCCGCAGGCCTTTCTTGGCCTTCTCGAGGGCAGGAATTTCGGCAAGCTTGTTGTGCGTATCGCGGAATAACTGTCGCGCAAGGAATCGAGGGCTGCCGAGACAATTTCTGCCACAGCCCGTGGCGACGCCTTTTTTTGTTCACCACATCATGAAGGAGGCGACGTCCGCATCGGAGACCTTGCCGGCATTCACGTCGGCGATCGCCTGGTCGACGATCGCGACACCCTCCGCTACCTCGTCTTCCGTCAACGTCAGCGGCGGCATGAACTCCAGCACATTCGCCTTCAGCCCGACATAGGTGAAGGCCGCACCCAGTTCGTAGCCGCGATAGATGATCTTGGCCGTGGTCGTCGCCGCAACGGGCTCGCGCGTCGCGCGGTCCTTGACCAGGTCGACGCCGATGGCAAGGCCGCGCCCGCGCACGTCACCGATGATTTCATGCTTGGCGCCGAGTGCCCGCAGCGCATCGGAAAACAGCGTGCCGATCCGCGCCGAGCGCTCGACCAGGCCTTCCCTCTCGATCGTCTTCAGCACCGCGTTGCCAGCCGATGTCGCCACCGGGTTGCCTGCGGTCGTCTGCAGAGCGAAGGCCGGCGCATGGTCCATGATCTGCTTCGGGCCAACAACGGCCGACAGCGGCAAGCCGCCGCCGATGCCTTTGCCGAAGACGACGAGGTCCGGCGTCAGTCCTTCGTGCTGGAAGCAGTGCATCAGACCACTGCGGGCGAGCCCGACCTTGACCTCATCGACGACAATCTTGATGCCGTGCCTGCGGCAACGCTCCTGCAACGCCTTGAGGAAGCCGGGTGGCGGCACGATCAATCCGCCATCCGACATCAGCGGCTCGATGAAGACAGCAGCGACCTGATGCGGCGGGCATGTGGTCTCGAACTGATAGTCGAGCAGGGCAAGCACGTCCTCGCTGCCGAAGTTCGGCCGGTACGGATCGGGGTAGGGCAGCAGAAGTACGCCCGGCCGCGGCAGTGTGTGGGTCATGGCGGTATGGCCGCTGATGCCCATCGAGCCCGAGAGATTGCCGTGATAGGAACCGATAAACGAGATGAAGCGCGAGCGGCCGGTCGCCGCCTGCAGCACGCGCACCGCGCAGTCATTGGCGTCGGACCCGGAATGGCCGAACCAGACGCGTCGTTCGCCTTCTCCGGGCGTGATCGCCAGCAGCCGCTCAGCCAGCGATACAGCCGGCTCGTTCGGATAGAGCAGCAGGCTGGCGCCGGCCATGTTGCGGATCGACGTCTCGACCGCCTCGACGACAGCTGGATGGCCGTAGCCGAGCACCGCCGGACCGGCCGATCCCGACAGGTCAAGCAGCGAACGGCCACCTTCCTCGATCAGCCTGTTGCCCTGGCCGCCTATGACGCTGAGCGGCGAGAACCGCAGCTTGCCGATCTGGGCGATCGTCGCCGCGTCACGCTCGCGCAGGCTGAGATTGCTCACGGGATTGACTCCGCCTGCTGAGCGGGCAGTGCCGCCGCCAGGCGGTTCGCCCATTCCTCGATGCCGGACCGTGTCGACAACAAATCCTGCCGGATCTCGACGAGGACGGCGGGGATACCGCGATCGTCGCCATGGATGGGCACGGCGTAGTCGGCGTCGCGGCTGATCACATAGGGCACGTTGGCCGCGACATTGAGCGCCGCATCAGTGCGCAGGCCCGAAAGGATCGCTTCGGCGAGACCGCTTGCATGGTCATGCAGCACGCCGGCATGCCAGGGCCTGCTGACACCGAGGAAGACCGGCGTGAACGAATGGATCGTCACGATCCGCGTCTGCCGGCCTGCTTGTGCCCGGCGGTCGAGATACGCGGCCACCCGGTCATGAAACGGCGAAAAGATGATTTCGGCACGCCGGGTCCGCTCCGTCGCATCGATGCCGACATTGCCGGGAATATCGGTGTCTTCCGACAGCACCGGAATGCTGCCCTGGCCATCGAGTGGCCGGTTGAGGTCGATCAACAGCCGGGAGTAGCCGCTGAGGAAGGCCGGAGCATCGAGCTTCGACGATAGCAGACGGGTCACCTCGGCGGCGCCGATATCCCAGGCGATGTGGCGCTGCAGATGGCTGGCATCGAGGCCGAGCTGCCGATACTCGGCCGGCATGTGGTTGGACGCATGCTCGCACAACAGCACGATATCGGAATGGCCGTGCTCGTTGAGGACCTCGACGGCCTCGGGCCAATCTTTTTGAGCGAGCAGGCCTTTTTCAGTCTGTGCAGTCATCAATAGAGCGTCCGGTAAAGATCGCAGATGGAAGCCGGATCGAGACCGGCAAGGCGCTCTGCCTCGTGTTGCTTGAGGCCGACGAAGGTTTCGATGAAGACAGGCGCGAACCATCCCGTCACGGTGCTGTCAGCCACAAGCGCGTCCAGCGCCGCCGGCAGGGTTTCGGGCAGGCGCACGAGACCGAGCTTTGCCCGCTCCGCCTCGCTCATCAATGTCGGGTCGCCGGTGACCAGCGGCGGCGATGGCAGG
>NZ_RZQG01000520.1:0-4292 GCF_003998635.1 Mesorhizobium sp. M7D.F.Ca.US.004.03.1.1 | reverse complement strand
GAACAGGACTTCCTCGTCTTTCTGTGACTTTACGATGTAGCCGTGAAGCCCGATCGAAAGTGCCTTGAGGATCTCCGCGCGTGAATCATCGGCTGAAACGATCGCGAAGCGCGTGTTAGGATAGGCAGACAGAACGTCGCCTAGCAATTCCTGATGGAACAGGCCCGGCATGTTCAGATCCAGAATCGCGAGATCGATCGAGGCTTGCTGTTCCAGAAGACTGACCACGGCATCGAAGCACGCGGCGTCGAATATTTCGACACCTGGAATGCCTGCCGTCAGTGCCAACCGCAAACCGAAACGATACAACCCGTGATCGTCGGCGATGACGATCCGATACATTGCACTACCCCAACAACGCTTACTCTGTCTGGCAACCGGGCGTGTACCAGCCCGCTGAAACTCCACTACCCTGAGACGCACGGACCGACGTCCCGCCCACAAACATCATCACTTGCTAATATGTATCCTAAATAGCGATAGACTTCATTTATTTTTTATAAACCTTTCGTGAGATGCCCTGCCGGACCAGGGTGTACCTCACAAGCAGATCCTGATCGCTTGTTTGATACCACAAACGCGTTGGATCACTCCCATTCGAATGCAGGACGACGCTTATCCGGAGTGGCCGTACCATTCAGCATGCGATGTTCGGATTGGCTTGAGGGGGCGACTCTCCGAGCACCATTCGGCACCTGCTCGTGACGATCATGTCCGGGCTGAATGAACTGGGAGGATCGGATGAAAGCGGTGATTCAATGTGGTGGAATGGGGACACGCCTGCGGCCCTTTACATCGGTCTTGCCGAAGCCCTTGATGCCGATTGGAGCCCGGCCGGTTCTCGAGCTGCTTCTGAAGTGGCTGCGGCGCAACGGCATAGAAGAGGTTTATATCACGACCGGATATCTCGGCCATTTGATCCGCAGCGTCTGCGGCGACGGATCTCAGTGGAATCTGAAGATCCGATATACGCAGGAGATGGAGCCGCTCGGCACCATCGGACCTCTCTCGCTGATCAGAGATGAACTGAACGATACGTTTGTCGTGCTCAATGGCGATGTTCTCACCGATCTGAGCCTCAGCCGCTTTGTGGCTTCGCACCGCATGCATAAGGATCCGGTCACGATCGCGACTGCCTGCCGACTGATCAAGATGGACTTCGGCGTCATCGACGAGATCGACAATGCGGTTCAGCTCTTCCGGGAAAAGCCGACACTCTCCCATCTCGTCAGCATGGGAATTTACTGCATGAACCCGGATGTTCTGAAGTTCATTCCTTCCGGCATTCCGTTCGGGTTCGATGATCTGATGCTGCAGATGATGCAGGGCGGCACGACCGTGCATGTGTACAAGCACGACGGACTCTGGCTCGACATCGGTCGCGTGGACGACTTCCAGAACGCACAGGCGATTTCCTGGGAAGACCAGTCGACTTCAATCGAAGTCGCCGCCGCGGCAGCATGATCCGGATTTAGAGGCCGAGTCGGCGGATATTGGTTCAGGAGGTCAAGATGCTCTTAGTGAGCGCCCCGATATTAGGCGTACCGGAGAAGCTAGCCCTCTCAAAGGTAATTGATAGCGGCTGGCTGACCATGGGAGAGCGGGTACGAGCTTTCGAAGAGGCCTTTGCCGACATCCATGGGGCGGAGGATTGCGTTGCGGTCGGTTCGTGCACCGCCGCGCTTCATCTCATCCTGCACGCACTGGGGATCGGCCCTGGCGACGAGGTGCTGGTTCCCTCACTGACCTTTGTGGCGACAGCCAATGCGGTGCTCTACGTCGGGGCCACCCCGGTCTTTGTCGATATCGAATCGACCGACGTGCCCTTGATGTCGATCGAGGAAGCTGAAACTCGGTGCACGCTACGCACTAAGGCGGTTATTCTCGTTCACTTCGCGGGCTATCTCGCCAATCGGGAACAGTGGCAACGGTTCGCCCGTGCCCGAGGGCTGCATATCATCGAGGATGCCGCGCATGCCCCCGGCTTGAGGGAAGTGGGCACGTTCGGCGCCGCCGCGGCCTTCAGCTTCTACGGCAATAAGAACCTGACAACGGCGGAAGGGGGCGCCGTGATTGCTCGTGACCCGGCTCTCCTCGACAGGATTCGGCAAGCCCGCGGACACGGGATGACCACCGGGACACATCAGCGGTTGAACAGCCGTACGCCGCAATATGATGTCACCATGCTTGGGTTCAACTACCGCATGGATGAGCTGCGGGCGGCGATTGGGCTGGTGCAACTTGAGAACCTGCAGGAGTGGAACGAAATCAGGCGTATCCTGGCCGTCTTATACCGCCGCCTCATCGCTGAACGTTGCCCGGCTGTGACAATTCCGTTCGCCGAACCCCGCACGTCTGCCCACCACATCATGCCGATCCTCCTGCCGCGCTACGCAACGCGGCAGGCCATCATAGACGAACTGCGGACGCAGGGGATCCAGACCACGATCCACTATCCGCCAGTGCACCAGATGACGTTCTACCGCAGGCTTTTTCCCAACACCAATTTGCCCCGCACCGAGGACTTTGCACAGCGAGAGCTGACAATTCCACTGCATCCCCAGATCACTTCACCTGTAGCCGAAGCGGTTGTGACTGCTCTCGCAACCGCGCTCGACGGCTGCGCAAGAGCAGGAACCGCGGCATGAATGCGTCGGATCTATCCCTTCACAGGCCTTCTGTTTCAAGCTCCGCGCATGGCTTCGCAAGACGTTCTATCGACCTCGCGGTCGCAAGTCTCGCGATCGTCATATTTGCACCACTGATGCTGGTGATCGCGCTGGCACTTCTGTTGGAAGGCGGCCGTCCCGTCTTGTTCCTGCAGACCCGCGTGGGGGCTGGTGGCCGGCCCTTCCGCATGTACAAATTCCGCAAGTTCGGTGTGGGCTGCGGCCCCCATGGCCACCCTCTGACCGTGATGGGCGACAGCCGCCTGACGACGATCGGCCGGTTCCTCGCCGCCACAAAGTTCGACGAGCTGCCGCAGTTGTGGAACGTCCTCAAAGGCGAGATGGCGATCATCGGTCCGCGCCCCGAGAGCCTGGCTTTCGCCGATTGTTTTCGGGGCGGCCTCGAGGCCGTTCTACAATACAAGCCTGGCCTGCTGGGCCCGGCCCAAATTCTTTTCCGCCACGAGGCGCATTTCTTTCCTCGATCCGTGGATCCGATTCTGTTCTACCGGGAGGTCATCTTCCCCGCCAAGGTCAGGATCGACCTTTCCTATTATCCACGGCGCACCATCGCCTCAGACATCGCGTGGATGGCGCGCGGCTTTCTGGCGGTTGTCAGCTGGGCTCCATCGCCGCCGATTGACGTCTGAAACCCACACGGGAGCACCGCAGGTCAGCCAAGGAACGCGCAATCATGAGCTACAATGGCAAGAAAGTTCTGGTGACGGGCGCGGACGGATTTATCGGGTCGCATCTCACCGAAGCGCTCGTCTGCAACGGGGCTGATGTCACGGCCCTAGCGCTCTACAATTCCTTCGACAGCCATGGCTGGCTGGACGATCTTCCGGACAGCATTCGAAGCCGGCTGAAGCTCGTCCGCGGTGACGTCCGCGACAGCGCGTTCCTGAACCGGATCATGCGTGGTCAGACCGTCGTATTTCATTTGGCCGCCCTGATTGCGATTCCATATTCCTACGCGGCTGCCCAGTCCTATGTGGAAACCAACATCCTGGGCACGGTGAACGTCCTCGAAGCGGCGCGTCAATGGGAGACGGAGCGCGTTGTGCATACCTCCACGAGCGAGGTTTATGGAACCGCCCTGACCATGCCTATCCGCGAAACTCATCCACTGCACGGACAGTCGCCATATTCGGCATCCAAGATTGGCGCCGACATGATGGCGGAGTCCTACGCGAAGTCGTTTGATGTTCCCGTTGTCATCCTGCGGCCGTTCAACACATATGGCCCGCGTCAGAGTGAGCGAGCCATCGTGCCGACCATCATCCGCCAGGCTCTCGACCCGAATTGCCCGGCGATCATGGTCGGCGACACGAGTCCGATCCGCGACCTGACCTTTGTCGAGGACACAGCGGCAGCATTCCTGACCGCGGGTTTGGCCGGCCTGGAATTCGGCCACGCCTACAATGCCGGCAGCCAACGCGCCGTGACCATCTCTGACGTGTTGGATCTTGTCCTCGAAATGAGCGGTTCAAAAAAACCGGTCCATCGCGACGAAAACCGTTTGCGGCCGCAAAATTCGGAGGTTCGCGCCTTGCTCGCGGATTCCTCGCGCTTTGAGAGCGAGACTGGATGGCGGGCGCAGACGAGCTTGCGCGACGGGCT
>NZ_RZQG01000051.1:0-15261 GCF_003998635.1 Mesorhizobium sp. M7D.F.Ca.US.004.03.1.1 | reverse complement strand
GTCGAGCACAGAGCGAGAGCGAGCGCCGGCAGCGTCAGGCGAAACAGTGTTGTCATGGTGGGTCTCCTTGGCGGTTGGTCGTGGAAGGCGCGCCCTCTTGGCGGCCGTGCTATGCGGCGCCGCGGGTGCGGCGTTTGCGCAATCTCTTGTGAAGCGTGATCTAGTTTGTCGCGGCGGCCAGGATCGGCCCGCCGCCGGGCGACTGCACGAGCACGGCGGTGCTCAGGCCGTCCGAAGCTGGCGGCAGATCCAGCGCCGTGGCGGCGCCGGTCCAACTGCCGAGTTTCTTCAGCGCATGCACGACATTGGCGTGCGGCAGGGTGCGGCCGGTGTTTTCGCCGCGCGCCACCGGCACCTCGACGACGCCTTTGAGGTAGCGCACCAGCCAGACATCGGCCCGGCCGGCCGGCGCGGCGCCAGCGCCGATGCTGATCTTGCCATCGTTGAGCGACAGCGAAGGGCCGCTCGCCTGGCCACTCGCCGAAATCAGCTTCTGGATCTCGCCGGGAGCGGCGCCGACGACATCGGCGTGGCCGTTGACGACCACTTGCGGCGTGAACGGCCCGTCATGGCCGAGCGGCGGCTCGTAGCTGACCTGGCGCTGGGTGAATTCCTGGCGGCCGAACGTGTCCTTCCAGCCGAGATAGTCCCAGTAGGTGACGTTGAACGACAGCGCCAGCACGCCGGGCTGGTCCTTGACCTTGATCAGATTGGCGTTGGCCGGCGGGCAGGACGAGCAGCCCTGGCTGGTGAACAGCTCGACCACGGTGAGCGGCTGGGCGGCCGCCGCACTGAGCGACACTGCCAGCGCGAGCGCGGCCAGGCTGGACAATGCGATAGGCTTGCGGGATGACGGCATCGGCTTGCTCCGTGGGCGGCGGCGCTTCGAATGCACCGCTCATGTCCCCACTTCGCCGCCGCCCGCTGCTTCGTTACAGCGCTCACCGGTTTGTGATCGCTAGCGTTCTTCCCTTCTCCCCTTGTGGGAGAAGGTGGATCGGCGCGTAGCGCCGAGACGATTGAGGGGTGTTCCAGCGGAGTGAGGCGTTGGCGTTCCCTGGAACACCCCTCATCCGTCGCCTTCGGCGACACCTTCTCCCACAAGGGGAGAAGGGAAGTCGGAGCCACTACCGCCAAGGCTGCAGACTCCTATCCCGTACATAGGCGATGATCGTGTCGCAGACGGCGTTCAAGTCTTTCAGAACGTCATCGTTCCAAAAGCGCAGAATGCGAAAGCCTCTCGCCTCCAGGTCAGCCTTGCGGACACGGTCAGAATCCGGCTCCGGGTGTTGGCTGCCATCAATCTCGATGATCAGGCCAGCTTCGAAGCAGACGAAATCGGCAATGTATTTTCCAATGGGAACCTGGCGTCGAAATCTTATCCGGTCGAGCCTCCGGTCGCGCAGCTCACGCCAAAGCCTGTCTTCTGCCTCCGTCATTACACGCCGGAGCGAACGGGCGAAGCTTCGTTTGGCTGGCAGGACAGGTTGATGCGGCATGGCGCCAGATAAACCGGCCGTTCCACCTTCTCCCACAAGAGGAGAAGGCAAGAAGCGCAGCGTCTACTGCGTCAGCAGCGTGTCGGACGGGCGCCGGTTGAAGTCGCACTTGCCCATCACGCTGTAGAAGAAGTCGGCGTTCGTAACGTCTGGCAGTGGAGGATTGTTGCCGCCGTCTTCCCATGCCTGGTCGCTGGTCTCGCCGCAGGGCACAGCGGCGAAGATGTCGACGATCGCGTTGCCGGCAACCTCGACGGGGAGGTATAGGGAAGGGTCCAGGGTCTTTTGTGCCGCGGTGCCGTAGCCGGCGCCCAGGTATAGCCGGTTCGACGTGCTTGCATCGTTCGACTTGAGCGGGTTGACCGGTCCGGACGGCACATTCATCTGCAGATAGAGCTGGTCCATCGTGCTCACGTCGATTGTTGCGCCACTGCTGTTTCCGGCGGTATTCGTGGTTGCGCACGTCGTCTTGAAATAGATGGTGGAGCCGCTCGTATTTCCGCTTTTTGCCACTGCGGTGCTTCGGTAAACGCCCGCGGTGGGAGTGAAATCGGTTTTTGATCCTACTGTCGTGCACACTTGGCTCTGAACCTGCGTCTGGGTTGTTCCCGACACAGTGGAAATAGTTGTCGTACCGTAACCTTTCGGGTCGGCAGCGGTATAAGTCTTACCCCCGCTCGTATAGGAATAACTATACCCTTTGTAGACATAGTCGACCTTCATCATGGCCGTCGGTGTGGTCGTGGAGGTCGAACCGAAGGGAAGGCCGTACACGGTCATGGTCTTGTTCCAGTAGCCTGAAACGTGATCGACGTTGAATGTAGCCTGGACCAGCGCCGGCGTTTTGCTGACCGCCGACGTAACGCCGACCGCCACCGTGGGGATCCTGGCGATCTGCATGAAAACGGTCGGCATGGCGAAGCTTGCCGAAGCCTGCGCGGTGGCGGTGCCGTTGGCGCTGACGTCGAAGGTGTTCAGCGTCGCGGCGCCCTGTCCGCCATTGGCTACGTAGGAAGCCTGCATCGCCACCTGGCGCTGCGCCTTCGTCGAGGCGGTATCCATCGTGGTGATCGACAGGATCGCGGCATCGAGCGCCGCCTGCTCGGTCGACCTGGTCTGGACCGCCGAGGTGTAGTCGACCGAAAAGCCGACCGCGGTGATCAGCGGAATCATCATGACGATGAGGATCGGCGCAAATGCACCGCTTCTCGACTCGATAAACCTGCTTGCCAGCCCCCGCATGCCTTGATCCTTACAACGGAATATCACTACCGGCTAACATGGCACTCCCCAATTATGCTCTAACTTACTTGGTTAAAATTTATCGACTTTTCGCGAAACCGCCTGACAAAGCCGACAAACGCCCGCAGCGCCCGTCCCGGCAGCAGCCTGCGCCGCTTGCTCGGGCAAGCCGCCCCTGCTAAACGCGCGCCATGAGCACGCCCCTCGACCACATCCGCAATTTCTCCATCGTCGCCCATATCGACCATGGCAAATCCACGCTTGCCGACAGGCTGATCCAGCTGACCGGCGGGCTGGAGCTGCGCGACATGAAGGAGCAGGTGCTGGACTCGATGGACATCGAGCGCGAGCGCGGCATCACCATCAAGGCGCAGACGGTGCGGCTGAAGTACCACGCCAACAATGGCGAGGACTATATCCTCAACCTGATCGACACGCCCGGCCATGTCGACTTCGCCTATGAAGTGTCGCGCTCGCTCGCCGCCTGCGAGGGTTCGCTGCTGGTGGTCGACGCCTCCCAGGGCGTCGAGGCGCAGACGCTGGCCAATGTCTACCAGGCGATCGACAACAACCACGAGATCGTCGTGGTGCTGAACAAGGTCGACCTGCCGGCCGCCGAGCCCGAGCGCATCCGCGAGCAGGTCGAGGAGGTGATCGGCATCGACGCTTCCAACGCCGTGCTGATCTCGGCCAAGACCGGGCTTGGCATTCCCGATGTGCTGGAGGCCATCGTCCACCAATTGCCGCCGCCGCGCGAAGGCGACGCCACGGCCCCCTTGAAGGCGATGTTGGTCGACTCCTGGTACGACGCCTATCTCGGCGTCATCGTGCTGGTGCGCGTCATCGACGGCGTGCTGAAAAAGGGCCAGACCATCCGCATGATGGGCACCGGCGCCAAGCATCTGGTCGAACGCACCGGCGTGTTCACCCCGGCCCGCATCAATGTCGACGAGCTCGGCCCCGGAGAATTCGGCTTCTTCACCGGCTCGATCAAGGAAGTGGCCGACACCCGCGTCGGCGACACCATCACCGAGGACAAGCGCTCGACGGCCAAGGCGCTGCCCGGCTTCAAGCCGGCGCAGCCGGTGGTGTTCTGCGGCCTGTTCCCGGTCGACGCCGCCGATTTCGAGGACCTGCGCGCCGCGGTCGGCAAGCTGCGCCTCAACGACGCCAGCTTCTCTTTTGAAATGGAAACCAGTGCGGCGCTCGGCTTCGGCTATCGCTGCGGCTTCCTTGGCCTCTTGCATCTGGAAATCATCCAGGAGCGGCTGGAGCGCGAGTTCAACCTCGACCTGATCGCCACGGCACCATCAGTCGTCTACCGGCTGCTGCTGACCGACGGCTCGATGAAGGAATTGCACAACCCGGCCGACATGCCCGACGTGGTGAAGATCTCGGCGATCGAGGAGCCGTGGATCCGCGCCACCATCCTGACGCCGGACGACTATCTCGGCGGCATCCTGAAACTCTGCCAGGACCGGCGCGGCATCCAGGCCGACCTGTCCTATGTCGGCAAGCGCGCCATGCTGATCTACGACCTGCCGCTCAACGAAGTCGTCTTCGATTTCTACGACCGGCTGAAGTCGATCTCCAAAGGCTACGCCTCCTTCGACTATCACCTCACCGACTACAAGGAAGGCGACCTGGTGAAGATGTCGATCCTGGTCAATGAGGAGCCGGTGGATGCGCTTTCCATGCTGGTGCACCGCACGGCGGCGGAAAAGCGCGGCCGGCAGATGTGCGAGAAGCTGAAGGAGCTGATCCCGAACCATCTGTTCAAGATCCCGATCCAGGCCGCCATCGGCGGCAAGGTCATCGCCCGCGAAACCATCTCGGCGCTGCGCAAGGACGTCACCGCCAAATGCTATGGCGGCGACGTCTCGCGCAAACGCAAGCTGCTGGACAAGCAGAAAGAAGGCAAGAAGCGGATGCGGCAATTCGGCAAGGTCGATATCCCGCAGGAGGCGTTTATCCAGGCGCTGAAGATGGGCGATTGAGAAGGGGCCATCCATCTCCCCACACCTCGACAGCCACCACAGGGCTGGGGTGGTCTAAGGGTACGAGTACTTGCTTGATAGCGATAATGTCGTCAGTGGAGTCTAAGAGGAGTCCTATGCCGCAGTGTGAGTAGATCCTGGTATCTCCACGTCGAACGTTCCATCTGTTTAAACGGTTGGTTAGCGACATGCTGTTAGTCACAACTACTCTAGTTGCGGCGAGCAAAGCGGCTCTTCGCGCGCGGCTGCTTATCCAAGACCCATCGATACCCTTCTGATCAAAGGTCCAGCAAGCGGATTTATCAAATATAGGCGCGTGGAGCCAATCCGCGCGCAAGTGCGCCAGAAGCCAATCGCCTGGAGCATCCTCATTTACGTCGGCGCATATTAGGTTGATTATTCTACCGGCACCAGGCAGATCACACACGATCAACTCGTCACCTAGTTCAATATTCTCATACAATGTTCCAGAAAGAACATCAAAATCGACATTAAGGCCGAAGCGGTCTATTTGCGATTGGCTCAGGTTCCACGGGAAAAGCTTTGACTGCCTGACGATCTCGCGTCCCATAGAGTCAAATATAGCGACGAAGTTGCGTGCCGCCTTTCCGCTCTTGGTATCGCAGTCTGAGAATCCGGCGAATATATATCGTAATTTTGGAATAATACCTGTTGACTTCCATTGATTACGTGTCAGAGACAATATCTCATTCTGCATCCATTCCAAATTGTGCGCGTCAATTGCACACTCTGGAAAGAATAAGGTTGAAACGTCGGTCGACAAGGCCGATGTTATTATCGATCTAATCCGCTTCACAGAGTAAGTTGGCCGTACGCAGTATCGCGTTCCATCGCCGGAGATTTCTATTCTGGCATCCTCCTCCGCCTCTAGCGCAGGCGCGATGGCAATTACTTCCATGTTTTCGTGGATGGACGTGGGAAGTACATTATCGGTTACTGCAAGGTAGCTAAGCCGGATGTGCCGCCTCGAAGAACTGCCGTTCTGTGGATTCTGAATTGGCAGTTGTGATGGCAGAAAGGCCGTAGCCGATAGCAGTTCACGCAGAAGCATCGGTCTACTCGCCATGGGCAGCGGCATGGGAGGCTCAAGCCCGATCATGCTGTTTGGGGAGGCCCACTCCGTTAGTTCACGAGCGGGGCGGCCCCATGCGGAGGCCGGAATCACGATGCCATCGATGGATAGACCAAATAGACCATCCGCCGACATTCGGTCCTCGACGACAACGTGTCCCCGCCGCTTGGGAAGAAGTTCAGGGCTGTCCGACGGCACGAGAGGGAGGTGCCAGCGATCAAGGATCTGCACTGCGCGAACGGCTAGGAAGAACTCTTCAGAGGTTGTAGGTGGAGAAATCGGCCATTTCATTTCGCTCGTTGCGAGGATCAGTATGTCAGCGGAATCGAGCGTCCATTCATCGACGCCGTTGTCGAAAGGCAGGTCGTCCATCAATCTTTCGGTGGCCTCCGAAAGCCAACGCTCGAGCTCTTCGTTTGCGATGTCCCGGGAGCACTCCACCGCAAACAGCGCGCCCGCAATCCCCGCCAATGCGTCTGAAGGGCTTTCCGGCAAAGCTCGAGCTACCGACATTGGATCAATTGACGTCAATTGATTTCCATCCTAATTTTAGTGCGAATTGGACTCCCGCCACGAGTTACCGCAAAGGGTAAGCTATTGAGCGACAATGCACCTTCCATTGAGCAATTTGATAATTTGCTCAACAACGCCGTGAGCAATGAGGATTGGGCTGCTGCAACTGTCAGTCGAGATCGGTTAAAGGCGCTACTTCTAGATGCGTTAATATCGGGAAACAGCGACGATATCGCGCTAATCGAGAATGCATTGAGCCGCGTACGGGCCAAGCTCGCTCTCGACAGGGGAATCGAATTGGGCGTTGGCCCAGAGGCGACCACCTGGATGCTGGCGGCGGACATTGGAACAGCGCGCTTGGCCCAACGCCTTCGACCCATGCTGCAAAGTAGCAATATAGAGGCCTCTGCAAAAGATAAAGTTCTGAAAGCCATATCATCAAGCAATCGAAATGGCGTCACTAATTCTCAAATACAAAAGAGAACGGGTCTCCGAGCCGAGACTGTGACTAGGTGCCTGCAGGCGTTAAGGACGGAAGGCTTAGTCCGATCTCGTAAGGTTGGCAGATTGCGTATAAATCAGCTTGCGAACAAGGGGAAGCCAAGTGCGGCCATCAATGACGTCAACCGCACAATTTTTCAAAGACAGAGGAAGTATGCTGCACAAAATAAACGATACGTCGTGTTCCCGCTAACGCGCAGCGACGATTTTATCATCGTCGAAAAGGGGAACGTACAAGTTGCAGAAAACGAAAGAGTGGAATTAAGTGGAACAATGAATATTGCAAATCCCGAAGATTTATCGATCGGCTGGAGCGATAAGCCGACAGAATTTGCTTTGCAGGATGACAAGAGTTTTGGATTTGCCAAAAACAAACCTAGTCTCAGAAAACTTATGGCGATAACGGAATAGGTTCACCAATGTCTGAAGAATTGAGCAAGAATGAAGATCTTCAAAAGAAGTACATCGAGGCTATTGCGGACCATCTTCAGGAGATTGGATATAAGGCAAAGATTGATCAAGACTATGTAATACGCTCTGCGGCCGGCGGTTATACGGTCATTGTGGCTCCGAAAATTGATATTGCTCTCCCTTCATCCGGAAACATACAATTTCATTGTGGAGTATCTAAAGAAGGGACAAATATCGGCCTGGAAGACGTTAATGGCTATAACAGACGCCTACGATTTTGTAAGATGTTCTTGGACGAAGATAATGATATAGTGGTGCAGTCCGATTTTTTCTTTGACGCTTTCGCAGAGGATGCTGGACGGCGACTAGAATCGATGATGCTAATTGTGGAAACATCAGTCAATGAGCTGAGACAGACCATGGCTGCTTCCGTTAGAGAAAATGATTCTGAAAAAGGCTAAGATCCATTTGGACGTCTAAGACAGCCCCAACCTTGCATATCCTCTCCCCGGCTCGGGAGACACGCGTTCCACTCTGGATATCGTCGCCGCGATCGGCTCGCCATCAGTGGCGCTTTTTGGCTTTGCCGGCACTTTTGTGGCCAGCGTCGAACTGCGCGAAACTCTGTGGACGATCGACGGCGCGGGGCTCGTGGTTGCCACCGCGTTGCTGACGATGAAATATCAGCGGCTGGGCAATGACTGCATCACTGCCGGCTTCCTGACCTTCCTGGCCGGCGAGACCCTGCTGCTGGCCGGCAATGCGGCCGGGCTGGAGGCCAGCGTGCCCTCCTATGTCGGCGGCATCACGCTTTGGGCGGCAGCACTGGTCATGGTCAGCGCACCGAAGACTTTCGCTCTGTGGATGCGGCTCACCGCGCTCGTTGCCGCCGTGCTGTTTGTCGCATCAGCTTGCATGATCCTCTGGGGCGCGCCCTTGCTGCCGACCTCGGCACCGCTGCCCGCCGCCGGCTATCCGTTCCTGGTGCTGACTTTCGCCGGCTGGATCTGGACGCTTCTCAGGCCCGCGCGGTGAGCTGGCCAGGACGCGTGCATTGACATTGCCCGCGCACAGGCGCCTTTGGGCGCCGGCCATTGGGGGCTTAGGGGAAACATCCATGAAAAAGACCTATCAAAAGCCGACGCTCAACAGGCGCGAAAAGCTTTCGGCGGTGGCGGCGTTGGTTTGCCTGTCGAACTGCGGAAAACTGTGACCTGACGAAGCCCGCTTCGGACTATGCCGGGGCGGGCTTTGTTGCTTCGGCCGCTTCGGTAGAGTTGGTACGAATGCGTACAGACCAACCAAGCCCGGTTGATCGTGCCACAATCGGAGCATAAAAAATCCGGGCGGCGGTCCTCTATCAGGTCGCCAGTGGCCGACGCGGGCTCAGGCAACTGCCTCACCGGCATTCGCGTCGGCCATTTCTGCTTCACTTGCGAATGATCCAGGCGACGAGGCCGCTGTCGACATGCGCGTTGTGCGTGAGTTTGCGCACCAGGGCCTTGGCGTGTTCAGTCCATTGCGCCTCGGGGATGAGGCGTTCGGCAATGGATGTCTTGAAGGCCCTTCGCAACGCATGGAAAGTAAGCGCGGGCACCGGGCCCGTAGAGTCTTCCATTGCATTGCTCCCAACGGGGGCGGGAGCACGCTGACACTCTCAAGCACCAGCGCCCATACAGTGGCCAGCGACAGCGAAACCATGCGCCCTGTGGCGGCGGCGGTCCACCGCCTGGCACCGCACGTTTTGCGCCGTACATGAAATATAGGGCCTGGCGATGCGCGCGGGCGGGAGATGTCGACGTCTCACGCGCTTTGGGGCAATCCCTTCTCCTACTGTGGAGAAGGTAAAGTCAACGTCAGTGCTGCCCCTCATCTGGCTGCCGCCATCTTCTCCCCGTAAACGGGGCGAAGGACGCTGTCATCGCCGCTTTCGCCAATCCCCAGCGTTGCAAGAAAGGCGCCGGCGTTGCGGCCAGCGTCTTTCTCCCCGTCACTATACGGGGAGAAATGCCCGGCAGGGCAATGAGGGGCGGCGCTGGCCTCGGCTTAAAGTCCCTTCAACGCGTCACGGTCGACGCCTCAGCTTTCAATCCAAACCTTCTCGAAATGCTGCTCGAGCGCCTGGTGCTGTTCGCAGCCTTCTACGCCCTTGCGGTAGGTCCTGTACACCGAGCGCCAGTAGGGTTGGATGATGATGCCTGAGTCGCGCAGATTCTGCTCGATCTTGCCCATGATCTCCTTGCGCGCCTTGGCGTCGGGCGTTGCCAGCGCCTTGTCGAGCAGCGTGTCGAATTCGGGATTGGCGTAGGCGCTTTCATTCCAGGCGGCGCCCGATTTATACGCCAGCGCCAGCACCTGGACTCCGAGCGGGCGGCCCAACCATTCGGTGCAGGAGAAGGGGTATTTGCTCCAGTCGTTCCAGAACGTGGCGGCCGGCAGCACGGTGCGCTTGATCTTGAGGCCGGCCTCGCGCATCTGCGCGCCGATGGCGTCGCCGGTGCTCTTTTGCCATTCGACATCGACGGAGATGAGCTCGAATTCATGGTCGGCCTTGCCGGCCTCCGCGAGCAGTTTCTTCGACTGCTCCACGTCGCGCTTGGCCGGGCCGATATCGGCATATTCGGGATGCATGGGGCCGACATGGTGGTTGTCGGCGGGCTTGCCGCGGCCGCCGAGGCCGAGCGTCAGCACGGCGGAATTGTCGACGGCGAGCTGGGCGGCGCGGCGCACCTTGACGTCGTCATAGGGCGCGTTGCCGACATTGAAGCGGGCGACGATGGTGGAGCCGGTGGCGATCTCGGAATTTTTCAGCCCCATCTGCTCGGTCTGCGAGACGGCGTCGGAGGCGGTTTCGTGGTCGGTGTCGATCTCGCCGGATTCGAAGGCCGACAGCATGGCGTTGGGGTCGGAGCCGTAGTCGACCCATTTGATGCCGTCGAGGTGGAATTCGCCCTTCCACCAGGGCTTGTCCTTGCGCTTCACCTCGGCGCCGGTCTCGGCATCCCAACTGACCAGCTCGCAGGGGCCGGTGGTGATGGCCAGCGCCTTCAGCGGATCGCCGTCGCCCTCATAGGAGCGGTGCATGATCAGCGCCGGATAGTCGGCCATGCCGGCGATCAGCGAAATGTCGGGCTTCGGCAGATTGAGCTTGATGGTGAAGTCGTCGACCTTGGCGATGCCGCCATCGACCACCTTCTTGGTGTCGGCATTGACCAGCGCGCCCATGCGCGCGGCGACCGAATTGCCGGGCACGGAAGCATCGCACCAGCGGGTGAGGTTGTGGATGACATCGTCGGCGTTGAAGGCATCGCCGTTCGACCAGGAAATACCCTTGCGCACATGCAGAGTGAGGGTCTTGGCGTCGTCGCTCGCTTCCCAGCTTTCGAGCAGCCAGGGCTCGAAGGAGAAGTCGGTGTTCCAGCGCACCAGATATTCATTGCAGTGGCGGGCAACGTTGGACATCTCGACGCCGTCGAAGGTGCGCGGGTCCTTGAAACCCTTGACGTTCATGGCGACGCGCAAGACGCCGCCTTTTTTTGGCTCGGCCGCGCGGGCAGGGGTGGTGCCGAGCCCGCCCAGCGCCAGTGCGCCGGCGGCACTGACGCCGAGCCCGGCCATCAGCGCCAGATACTCGCGGCGGTTGATGCCGCCGGTCTTGAAATCATCGGCGACGGGTTTGGCTTGCGGGTGCAGTTTGCGGTCGGTCAGCATGAATTTCATCGTCGTTCCCCTGTTGTTGGGCGCCCCGGCGGACACATCCGACGCGGTGTGGCGCAGCCGCCGGGACGCCGTTGCCTGAGCAGGTGAATGATAGAGCGGGGTGACGCTGCGGAGTGTTCGGTTTTCCGCAGTGATTGTGCGGCGCTCCGCAGGGGGGCAGCTTGGGTTCCTCGCCCCACGAGAGTGGGGAGAGGTGGCTCGGCGAAGTCGAGACGGAGAGGGGACCGCCCTACGAAGCCCCCTCACCCAGCCTCCGCTTCGCTCGGCTGACCTCTCCCCGAGGGGAGAGGAGACTTGCAGCGCCGGCGGTTCCCTCTTCTCCCCAGCGGGGGTCCGAAGGACGGGCGAGGCCCGTGACTCGCCCCGGCAAAGGTGGCCGCGAAGCGGCCGGATGAGGGGGCCTTCGCTACGTTCAATACGGCCAATCACCCTTACCCAGCGCCGCGACCGCGGCGATAATCCGCGCAAACGCTTCCGCCGCCGCCGGCACGGTAGCCCGGGCGCGCAGGAAGCTGTGCACCAGCCTCGGCTCCTCGTGCCACCACGCCTTGCCGCCGCTGGCCAGAATGCGGTCGCGGTAGGTCTCACCGTCCGATGACAGCGGGTCGCACTCGGCGGTGACGATCACCGTCGGTGGCAGGGCGGAGAAGTCGCGGTCGCGCAAGGGCGAGAAGGTCGGGTCGTCGGGCGATTGCCGCTTGGCCGAGCGGACGTCGCGGTAGAAGGCGATGTCGGCCACGGACAGCAGCGGCGCAGCGGCGTGCTCGACATAGGAGCCGGTGCTCTCGTCGCCGCCGAGGCCGGGATAGATCAGCACCTGGCCGATGGCGGCCCTGATATGCCTGCGCGTCGCCTGCGCCACGGCCGCGGCCAGATTGCCGCCGGCGCTTTCGCCGCACAGCACCAGCGGCAGGCCGGATGTCACCGCCGCCCATCCGAAGGCGATGACGGCATCGTCGAAGGCGGCCGGGTGGACATGCTCCGGCGCCAGGCGGTAGTCGACCGACAGCACGTCGAAGCCGGTCCCGGCGCAGAGCTCGGCGCAGATGTCGTCATGGCTGTCGAGCCCGCCGAGGATGAAGCCGCCGCCGTGGTAGTAGACCACCAAGGCCCTCGCGGCCCTGCCGGCGAACTGGTAACGCCGGACCGGGATGTCGCGGCCGGCGGCGGCGATCAGGCCGTCGCTGGCCTTGACGCGGGGCGGGCGGCCCTGGTGGAAGGCGCGGCTCATGCGGTCATAGACGGCGCGCTGCTTGTCGATCGGCAGGCCGACGATTTCGGGCGGATACCAGGCGTTGACCGCGTCGATATAAGCCCACAGGGCCGGGTCGAGCCGAGTTTCGTATTTGCCCCGCGTCATGCTTTCGGCAGTCATAGATCGGCGTAGAGTGCGGCCGCGTTGTCGAAGCTGAAGCGCAGCGGCACCGAGCCTTCGACCTGCCAGGCGGTGACGGTCTCGCCGGCCAGCAGCCGGCAGGCGCCGTCAGTGTTGGTGACGGCGCCGCCATAGAGCCGATTGGCGAGGTTGAGGATACCGGTCTGGTGCATGGCCGCGCTGCCGCTGCCGCAGGCATCCTTGACCAAGAGCACGCGAAAGCCTTTCGCCACCGCATCCTTCACTGACGCGTCGATGCAGGCCTCGGTCCAGACGCCTGATACGACCAGCCATTCGATGCCGGCCGATTTGATGTCGCGTGCAGCCGGCCCGGAGCGGAAGGCGCTGGCCTCCGCCTTGATCAGCAGCGCCTCGCCCTTGATCGGCGCCACCTCGTGGCAGATCTCGGTCAGCGGGTCGCTCTTGTCGGAGAAGGCCGACTTGCCGTCCTCACCGACCGGATGAAAGGGCCGGTCCTGCTTGTCGAGATCGACGATGTAGGCCCAGTGGTAGAGCGGCACGTGGTTAGCGCGCGCCGCCGCCTGCAGGCGCTGGACATTGGCGAGGATCTCGGCAAAGCCGTCGACGAGGTAGCGCGGGTCCTGCCGGTGCTCTTCCTGCAGGTCGATGAAGATCGCGGCCACGGTGCCGCGCTTGATGGCGATGGGAGCCTTCACGCGAGAAACTCGTCCTCATAGGGAAAGCGCGACAGGAGTTCGGTGCCGGTGTCGGTGATCAGGATCTCGTCCTCCAGCTTGACGCCCTCGCGGCCGCCTTTCTCGCCGATGTAGCTTTCGACGCTCACCACCATGCCTGGCACGATATGGCCGTCGCGGCCATAGGTCTCGTAGTCCATGGCGTGTGCGATGAACGGCGTTTCGCCATGCATGCCGACGCCGTGCATGACCGAGGTGTAGCGCTGGTCGACGAAACGGTCCGGGATCTTCCAGGCCTTCTCGGCGATCTCGCGGAAGGCCATGCCGGGTTTGACGATCGAGATGTTGTGCTGAACCTGGTCGTGCGCCATGCGGTAGAGCGACTTCTGGTAGGGCGTCGGCTTGCCCGGCCCGCAGCGGAAGGTGCGGGAGAAATCGGAATAATAGCCGTAGCAGCCGATCGTGTCGGTATCGAGCGCCAGCAGTTCGCCCGGCCGGATCTTGCGGCCGCTGGCCTCGTTGAACCATGGATTGGTGCGCTGGCCGGAGGTCAAGAGCCGCGTCTCGATGAACTCGCCGCCCTGGCGGATGACCTCGCCATACATGATGGCGAACAGGTCGTTTTCGGAGACGCCGGGCTTGATCGCCTCGCGCACCGCATAGACGGCGGCCTCGGCGCCGGCCATCGACACCTGCAGGCATTTGACTTCCTCCGGCGTCTTGACCGCGCGCACCGCCAGGATTTCGCCCTGGCAATCGCGAACCTCGCAGCCGCGCTTTTCCAGGGCCAGCGCCTGCAGATGGCTGCAGCGGTCGAGGCCGAGCTTCATCGAGCCGCCGCCATGCTGCTTCAAGAGCTCAGTGATCTCGTCGGCGAAGGGGCCAGCGGTCTCGTCGTCGCGGCCGGAGACCGACGACCAGACGAGCTTGGAAGGACGCGCCTCGTCGATCGTGTCGAGCACCATCGAGACATGGTAGCTCTGCGGGTATTCGAACAACACGATCGGCCCGTCGGTGGGCACGAAGAAATAGCGGGTCGAGTTGCGCAGGAAATAGCCGAACATGTTGCGCGAGCCGGTGGCGTAGCGCTGGTTGTAGGGGTCGAACAACACGACGCCGCCATAGCCTGCCTCGCGCATCCAGCCGCGCAGTTTTGCCAGCCGGCCCTTGCGCAGAGCGTCGGCATCGATGAAGGACGGCTCGGTGTCCGACAGCCACATGCCGCCGGCCGGATCGGCCGCCGCCGGGTGGCGCATGCGGTCCTTGAAGTCCACGTCCTCGGTGCTGTCGGGGTCGAATACGACGATGCTCATGGGTGCCTGGCCTTGGGTGGGGTTGGGAGGTCGGAGCATGGCGCAAGAGGGGCGGATGGATTGTGCGGAAAACCGCGTGTGTTGTGCAGGATGCCGCTGGAGCCCTGCAACGTGTGGGGCAGCCCCCTCACCCAGCCTCCGCTTCGCTCGGCTGACCTCTCCCCGAGGGGAGAGGAGACTTGCAGCGCCGGCGCCTTCCTCTTCTCCCCAGCGGGGAGAAGGTGGCCGCGTAGCGGCCGGACGAGGGGGTCTACCCTCAAGTGCCGGCCCTAATGCCTCCGCGCCAGTTTCGGCGGGTGCCCGTGCTCCTCGCGAAAAGCGCGGGCAAAACTCGACATCGAGGCGAAGCCGCAGGCCAGCGCTACGTCGCGCACGGCAAGCGTCGAGTGCGCCAGCAGATCGGCGGCGCGTTTCAGCCTGAGCCGCCGGTAGTAGCCGTTGGGCGAGATGGCGAGTTCGGAGCGAAAGCTGCGTTCGAGCTTGTCGGAGGAGACGCCGAGCTTCGCGGTCAGCTCGGCCATGCCGAGCCGCTCCTCCACCGCATCCTCCATGATAGCGATGGCCGACAGCACCAGCTCGTTCTGGACGCCGGTGCGCAGGCGCAGCGGCATCATCTTGCGGTCGATGCTGGAGCGCAGCTGGCTGTGCACGAACCATTCGGCGACGCCGGCGGCAAGTTCGGCGCCATAGTCGCGGGTGATGATCTCCAGCATCATGTCGAGGCTGCCGACGCCGCCGGCCGAGGTGAAGCGCTTGCGGTCGATGACGTAGAGGTCGCGCCGGAGCTCGATGTTGGGAAAAGCCTCGGTGAAGGCGGCCTGGCTGGTCCAGTGCAAGGTGCAGGCATGGCCGTCGAGCAGGCCCGCGCGGGCGAGAAAGAACGCGGCGTCCGCCACCGCGCCGATATGGGCGCCATTGCGCAGGCTCTTGCGGATCCAGTG
>NZ_RZQG01000519.1:0-4298 GCF_003998635.1 Mesorhizobium sp. M7D.F.Ca.US.004.03.1.1 | reverse complement strand
GGCGGAAAACCTGCCGCGCATCCCAAGCCCGACCGCAGCCTGAGGAAAGTAAGATGCGTTTTTTCCCCGGACTGCCGGCTGTGCGCGGATCGATCCTCGGGTCGATGGCCGGTCTTTCTCTGGCTTTTGTCGCGCTGCAACCTGCTGGCGCCACCGAAGGCACGGCCGTCTTCGCCGATCCCTCGAAAATTGCGGCCATTGGCGGTTCGATCACCGAGATCGTCTATGCGCTCGGCGAGGAGAAGCATCTGGTGGCGCGCGATTCCACCAGCCGGTACCCAAAGGCGGCGCTTGAACTGCCTGATGTCGGCTACATGCGCGCGCTGTCACCGGAAGGTGTGCTGTCGGTCAACCCGACCGGCATCCTGGCACTGCATGGCAGCGGCCCCAAGGAAGCCGTCGATGTCTTGAAGAAGACGAGCGTCCCGTTCATCGAGGTGCCCGAGCACTATAGCCACGAAGGCATCCTCGAAAAGGTCCGCATCGTCGGCAAGGCGCTCGGCGTCGATGCCAAGGCCGAGGTGCTGGCCAGGGAGCTCGATGCCAAGCTCACGGCCGCCGAACGGCAGACGGCGTCGATCAAGCAGCGCAAGCGCATCCTGTTCGTGCTGTCGATACAGGGCGGCAAGATCCTGGCGGCCGGCAGCGAGACCGCCGCCGACGGCATGGTCAAGCTGGCTGGCGGCGTCAACGCGGTCGAGGGCTTTTCCGGCTACAAGCAGATGTCGGACGAGGCTGTTATCTCCGCTAGGCCGGACGTGATCCTTATGATGAGCAATGCCGGGCCTCCGGTATCTGACGACGAACTGTTCGGCAATCCGTCGATCGCCTCGACGCCGGCCGGAACCGCACGCAAGCTGATCCGCATCGATGGCGCCTATCTACTCGGCTTCGGACCACGCACGGCTGATGCCATCCACGACCTCGCTGTCTCGCTTTATGGCGGGCAGGTCACGGACTGAGTAGGCAGATCATGGTTGATCAATCGATCGCCGGTCCGGTGATGGCGAGCGCATTTGAAGGCGACCGGTCGGGCCGCGCCCGCATCGTCATTCTTCTGCTGTGCCTGGGGCTCGCGGCTGCCGTTTTCCTGTCGCTGACATCGGGGGCGTCGGACGCATCGGCCGTCAACGTCATCGGCGACTGGCTGTTCGGCACCGTGCCTGATAACGCTGCGTTGAGCGCCCGCGACAGCCTGATCGTCTACGACATCCGCCTGCCGCGCATCATCCTCGGCATGCTGGTCGGCGCGGCGCTCGCGGTTTCCGGCGCGGTCATGCAGGGACTATTCCGCAATCCGCTGGCCGACCCCGGCCTGATCGGTGTTTCGGCTGGCTCCAGCCTCGGCGCGGTTGCCGTCATCGTGCTCGGCGCCACAATATTGGCTCCGGTGACAGCCTTGCTCGGCACGCTTGCATTGCCGCTGGCGGCCTTCTGTGGCGGGCTCGCCACAACGCTCGTGCTCTATCAGGTTGCCACGCGACGGGGACAAACCTCGGTTGCCACAATGCTGCTCGCTGGCATCGCGCTGGCGGCGCTTGCGATGGCGCTGACCGGCATCCTCATCTTCATGGCCGACGATCGCCAGTTGCGCGACCTGACTTTCTGGCAACTCGGATCGCTCGGCGGCGCGACCTGGGCGAAGATTGCTTCGGTCGGGCCGATCATCGTGCTGGCGCTGGCGGCGATGCCGTTCCTGGCACGCGGCCTCAACGCGCTGGCGCTGGGCGAGGCGACCGCCGGCCATCTCGGCATTCCGGTGCAGCGACTGAAATACACGGCCATCATCGGCGTCTCGGCGGCGGTCGGCGCGTCCGTTGCCGTCAGCGGCGGCATCGGCTTCGTCGGCATCGTGGTGCCGCATCTGCTGCGCTTGGCTATTGGTCCGGACAATCGCTATCTGCTGCCGGCGTCCGCGTTGCTCGGCGCCTCGCTGCTGCTTCTGGCCGATGCGGTCGCGCGCACCATCGTGGCGCCGGCCGAACTGCCGATCGGCATCGTCACCGCGATCGCCGGCGCACCGTTCTTCCTTTGGATCCTGCTGCGCAAGCGCGGCGTGATTGACTTGTGAGGTTTGGATGATCGAGGCAAGGGATGTTTCGGTTGATATCGCCGGCAAGCCTATCGTCACCGGTGTCGATTTCCACGCGCGGCCCGGCGAGATCGCCGCCATCGTCGGCCCCAATGGTTCGGGTAAGACGACCTTCCTCAAGGCGCTTTCCGGCGAACTCGCCTATACCGGGCGCGTCGCGCTCAACGGCCGCGATCTCCGCGCGATGAAGCCGGTCGAGACCGCCGTCCAGCGCGCGGTGCTGCCGCAGGCGACGACGTTGTCGTTCCCGTTCACGGTGCGAGAAGTGGTCAAGCTTGGCCTTGTCGGCGGCCGCTCGGGCGTCTTGCCGGGCGAGGATGCGCGGCTGCCGGAACGGGCGCTGGCGCGCGTCGATCTCGACGGCTTTGGCGGACGTTTCTACCAGGAGCTTTCGGGCGGCGAGCAACAGCGCGTCCAGCTTGCGCGCGTGCTGTGCCAGGTCTGGGCACCGGTGCTCGACGGCAAGCCGCGCTATCTCTTCCTCGATGAGCCGGTTTCCAGCCTCGACATCAAGCACCAGCTGATCATCATGAGCATTGCCCGCGACTTCGCCAGAAGGGGCGGTGGCGTGGCTGCCATCCTGCATGACCTCAATCTCACGGCCATGTATGCCGACCGGATCTTCGTCATGCATCGTGGCCGGCTGGCCGCCACCGGGTCGCCGCAGGACGTGCTGAGCGATGATCTGATCGAAAAAGTGTTCGACTGCCGGCTCAGAGTCGGCGTGCTGCCGGCCGGAAACATGCCGTTCGTGCTGCCGCAGTCAGCAGCCTAGTTTATTGCAGTAGGTCTAGCCAGACCACGATGTGGCCAAGTTCAGGCAGCCGGGGCGCGGCGCTCCATCAGCATGTCGATGCCGAGCAGGTTGCGCACGTTCGGGCGTGCCGCCACGAGGTCGGCGATCGTGTAGCGGGAGAGCACGGCGAAGAACGCGTTCAGCGCCTCGCGCAGCGCCGAATTCAGCGCGCAGCTGTCGACCAGCGGGCATTCGGCGGCATCGTTCTCGAAGCACTCGGCCATGGCGAAGCTCTCTTCCGTCACGCGCACGACATCGAACAGGCTGATGGCTTCAGCCGCCCGGCCAAGCTTGACACCGCCATTCCTGCCACGCACGGTCTGGACAAGGCCGTGCTCGACCAGCGGCTGCAGGATCTTGAACAGGAAAAGCTCCGACACCGAATAGGCGGCCGCGATCTCGGGGATACGGCTCAGTCGGTCATCATTGGCCGCGCAATACATCAAGATGCGCATGGCATAGTTGGTCTGGCGCGTAAGCCGCATTTTGTCCTCACAAGGCACTGGTGCGGTGCAACCACGCCAGATCTGGAAATTTTGCTGATGCGGCTTTGACCCGAAATTCCGGATTCGCCACATTGGCCTCGGCGGAATATGGCCTATACCTTGGAACAATTCCAGACTAGCTTCGACCAATAGATGAATTTTCTCCTCAACTTTGTGTGCGCGCCCGAGCAAGATTTGGCGCGAAACCGGCTGTCGCGGGTATTTTGGCTGTCAAACCACTAAATAGCCTGAGATCGACGAGGAGCGGCTCACCCATGTCACAATCGGCTTCGTCCCTGGCGCCTGTCCGTTTCGATACCGACGCGGATGATGCCAAGCTTTCCGCGTTGCGGCGGACAAAATTCGTTGCAGCGGCGGCGCTGGCGCTGTGCGTGCTGGTGTTTGCGGTCGCAAAATCATTCGAGCACATCTATCCGTGGCTCGGCTTCGTCGCAGCCTTTGCCGAGGCCGCGACCATCGGTGGCCTGGCCGACTGGTACGCGGTGGTGGCGTTGTTTCGACGGCCGCTGGGGCTGCCGATCCCGCACACCGCCATCATCCCCGAGAACCAGCATCGCATCGCCGACAATCTCGGCCGCTTCATCGAGGTCAATTTCCTGGCGCCTGAACCGGTGCGTGAAAAGCTTGCCGAGGTCGATTTTTCGGCGCTCGTCGCCGACTGGCTGGCCGATACAGCGCGCGCCGCCGGCCTGTCGCGCTTTGTCGTGCGGCTGGTGCCGCAGACGCTTGCCGCTGTCGAGCAATCCGGCTTGCGCGGCTTCGTCACCAGCCGCATGCTGGAACAGATCGAAAAGGTGCCGCTGGCGCCGCTGGCTGCCGAGCTGCTCTCAGCCCTGACCGATGATCGCCGCCACCAGAAACTGTTCGACGAATTCACCAAGGTGATCGGCCGGTTTCTCAACGA
>NZ_RZQG01000518.1:0-4299 GCF_003998635.1 Mesorhizobium sp. M7D.F.Ca.US.004.03.1.1 | reverse complement strand
CGTGTGCACGATGCTGTACGCGTAGCCCGGCGCCGTCGTCGAGCTTGAAACGGCGGCGACATGCTCGCCGCTGGTCAGCGCCCAGCGGGCGGCCTGCGGCGCGGCGGCAACCACCATGGCCTTGGGACCTGGCTTCAGGTCGCGGACCGTGGCTCTCGATTCCTTGCGGGTCGTCTTGACGCCGGCACCGATCGCGGCGGCCGGATCGGAGCCGGCCGGGCGGGCAACGACAGCCTCGCGCGGCGTTGCGGCGTCAGTGCCCGACGGATCGTTGAAGGCCGAACGCGGCTCGGACAAGGAAGCAACCTGGTATGCGTCGGCCGCGCCGACCTGGGCATTGGCCTCGTCGAGCACGGCCTTGACCGCATCCGGCCTGGCCATCTCGGGGCGCGCCGTCGGCAGCACCGAGAACGCATCGGTCGCGGTCTTGCCGTGATCAGCCGTCTCGGCCAGCGCCATCAGCACGTCCTTGCTGGGCGGCGAAGCCAGAGCGGCCGGCAGCGAAGTGTCGGGACGCCATGTCGGCAACGGTATGTTGTTGACCGCGACCTGGGCCGGATCAGCCGAAGCCGTTGCATCGGCAGCCGTTACATCGGCCATGCCGAAAGGAACGTTCGCCGGCGCGTGTGCGGTCGCCACGGCTTGCTCTGTGGTGGCCGTCGCATCGGCCATGGCAAAAGGCACGTTCTCAGGCGGCTGGGCGCCGACGTCGGCCTTCGGCCGCGGTGCAAAATCAGGCAGCGGAATGCTGCGTGCCGGCAGCGCCGCGATGATCGTCTCCGGCGTATCCTGTTCCTGTTCCGGCTCCGGAGCCTGCTCCTCGGTCACCTGCGGAATTTCGGCGCGCTGCGCATTCTCCGGCGCCACGATGGCGATGCCCGGGAGGTTGCTGGTCTTGGCTGCCGCAGCCGGCTTCACGTTTCTGGCCTTGGGTGGGGGTGCAGCCGAAGCGGTCTCGACATCGGCGCTGTCGTCGGCCTCGTCGGAGCCGCCGCCAAAGAAAGCCGACAGGAACCCACCTGACTTCTTGCTGCTGCCACCGGCGCTGGCCAACTCGATGGCCGGCGCGCCTGAACCCTTGCGCGCCTTGTAGGAGGCAAGCGCCTGCTCAAAGCCGGGCAGCGGCCTGCCGTCGCTCGGCACATGCAGCGTCTTGCCATTGGGGAACAGGCTGACCAGTTCCTGGCGGCTGATACCGGGCCAATGACGCACATTGCCGACATCCATATGGACGAACGGCGAACCGGATGACGGATAGTAGCCGACGCCACCGCCCTGCATCTTGAGACCGATGTTGCGCAGCTTCTTCAGCGGCACGCCGGGAATGTAGAAATCCATCGCCTTGCCGAGCATGTGCTGGCTCTTCTCGGCGACGCCCCTGCTGCGGCTGCGCAGCATCGAGTTCGTCGACGGCGAGCGATAGCCGCAGACGACCTGGATGTAGTCCGTGGCGCCGCTTTCCCGATACGCCTCCCAGACCAGATCCAGCAGACGCGGATCCATCTTGGTCGGCTCGTTGCGGCGCCAGTCGCGCAGAATGATGTTGATCTTCCTGAGACCCTCGGGAACGTAGCGGCCGTTGCGCTTGTAGACGATCTCGGCCTTCTCGTGGGTGTGGAGATGATAGAGCTTCAGCGAACGTGTTTCGGCGCTGGCTCCGGTCGCAGCCGCGGCAACAAAACCAAAAGCGACAATCAACACCGCCAGCCATTTCGGCCAGACGCTCAAATGATGGTGCCGCCCGTTTGTGTGTCGTTCGATTCTGTTCAAATCAAAAGGCCCTGCAGGCTGCCGTTTGTCCCCGGATTTGTCCAAACGGATGTGTCATCCTCACATCCGAATATCGATCCTAATGGTTAATCATCGCTTATTGAAGCCGAAATGCGGTAACACCGTGGCGATATCCCGTCAAAAATCGTTCACAGGATTTCTTGGTAAACCGCTGGTTTAGATCAGATTTCCGCCTTCGCCCCAAACACGATCTGTTACCGTTAGCCTTAATGCGTGAACAGAGCTGTCCATAGGACTGCCACAATCCCGCCGAAAGGCCGATACAGGGCCTGTTGTGGCATTGCAAGCTGGCGCCGGCCTTGTGGCCGAAGCAGATCCCGGACCGAAGGCAGCGCAGCAGGGAGCGGGAACGGTTTTCGGAAAGATCCTGCGCTTCAAGGTGTGTTGAGATTCAGGTCTGGCCGAGTCGAGAACGATGGGTTCCGAGAACCGGAGCGGAGCGTACATTTGGGTACGTGAGCACCGGAAGCGCAGGAAACTATCGTTCGCAGGCCGGCATCACCTGAATATCGGCACACCTTAGGAAGCGAGCCGGTCGACACGGCCGGTCTCCGGGTCGATGCCGTATTCCTTGAGCTTGCGGTAAAGCGTCGAGCGGCCGATACCGAGTCGGCGGGCGACTTCGCTCATCTGGCCGTTGTAGTGATCGATGGCGAGCTTGATCATTTCGAGTTCGACATCGGCCAGCGCACGCACATTGCCGCGTTCGTCGAGCGCCAGCAACGTGCCGAAGCGAGGCTGCAGCCTGGCCGGCGGATCGGACGCGGTCGCCGGGCCACCCTCACCGGGCAAGGCTTCCTCGTCGCGCTCCTCCAGAGGCAGGGACGACGGCGCATCGCCGTGCGCATCGAGGTTGACGGTGCCTTCCACCTGCGCCCGAATCTGCGGGAAGTCGCCCGTGGTCAGCACATCGCCTTCGCAAAGCACCGAGGCCCGGAAGACGGCATTTTCGAGCTGCCGGATGTTTCCGGGCCAGTCATAGGCCTGCAGCACGGCAAGTGCTGCCGCCGAAATGCCTTGCAGGCGATGACGCGGATCGGCCGGCGCTACCTTGTCCATGAAATGGGTGACCAGATAGGGGATGTCGTCGCGGCGGTCGCGCAGCGGCGGCACGAAGATCGGGTAGACGTTCAGCCGGTAGAACAGATCCTCGCGGAACTTGCCGTCCTTGACCTGCTGCAGGAGGTTGCGGTGCGTCGCCGAAATCAACCTGATGTCGACCCTGACGGTTGAGCGTCCGCCGACCGGATCGACCTCACCGTCCTGCACGGCGCGCAACAGCTTGACCTGGACGTCGAGCGGCAAGTCGCCGATCTCGTCGAGAAACAGCGTGCCCGAATGCGCTTCGACGAATTTTCCAGTGTGCTTGTCGGTGGCGCCGGTGAACGAGCCCTTCTCGTGGCCGAACAGGATCGATTCGACCAGATTGTCTGGAATGGCGCCGCAATTGACGGTCACGAAGGGTTTCGAGCGGCGGTCGCCGCTGCCCTGGATGGCGCGCGCCACCAGCTCCTTGCCGACGCCGGACTCGCCCTCGATCAGGATCGGGATGTTGGATACCGCAGCCTTCTGGCCAAGGCGGATCACCCTGTCCATGGCGGGGCTGTGCGTGATCATGTCCTTGAAGGTCAGAAGGCCGCCACGCCGGCGCGACGTGCGCTTGACCTCGCCCTCGACGGCCTCGACCTTGAGCGCATTGCCGATCGACGCTTGCAGCCTGTCGGGAGACGCCGGCTTGACGACGAAATCGAAGGCGCCATGGCGCATCGCCGAAACCACGGTCTCGATGCCGCCCTGCGAAGTCTGCACGATGGCCGGGATATTTATGTCGCGCTCACGCATCGCCTTCAGCACGCCGATACCGTCGAGACCGGGCATGACCAGATCGAGGATCACCACCGAAACCTCGCGGGCGCTAGGCCCGTCGAGAATATCGAGAGCGGCCGCGCCGCCATCCACGACAATTGCCGTGTAGCCGAACCGCGTCACCGCCGCCTCGAGCAGCCGGCGCTGCACGGGATCGTCATCGACTATGAGTATGGAACCTGTCATGACTGGTGTGACTGCCCGCCCGAGGAATTCTGCCCTGTGGACCATCTTGGCACAGGGTTCTAAATAAGGTTTCAAAAAACCCGGTGAATGAATTCCTTAGGATTTGACCGGCTTCTCGTTTCCCCTTGAACCTCGGCCACGGAAGGTGTCGGCAATGCACATGGTCTCTGGGCACATGGTTTCTGCTCGGCAGCTTGCGGCGCCAGCGTCCGGTCAGGGCTCGGCCGAGCTTGGCGACCTGCCGGAATGGAACCTTGCCGATCTCTATGCCGGCATGGACGCGCCGGAGCTGAAGCGCGACATCGCAAAGGCCGCCATTGATGCGATCAGCTTCGAGGGCCGCTGGAAAGGCACGCTGGCCGCCGAGGCCGCTCGCGGCAGCGCCGGCAGGCTGGGCGAGGCGCTGGTCGCCTACGAGGCGCTGGAGGAACTGATCGGCCGCATCGTCTCCTATTC
>NZ_RZQG01000517.1:0-4306 GCF_003998635.1 Mesorhizobium sp. M7D.F.Ca.US.004.03.1.1 | reverse complement strand
GATGGACAAGCTCGGCGTCAAGCTGGAGGAAGTGAAATCCTCGCCGCTGAAGGCCGCACCCTCTCCCTTCAAGCCGACCAATGACGACGAGCGCGCCATGGTCCGCAAGCTCATCCTCGACAGCTACGACTGGTTCGTCGGCATCGTTGCCGAGCGCCGCAAGATGACCCGCGAGCAAGCGCTGGCGCTTGCCGACGGTTCGATCTTCACCGGTCGCCAGGGCGTTGCCAACGGACTGATCGACGCCGTCGGCGGCGAGACCGAAGCGGTCGACTGGCTGGCGACCAAGGGCGTCGATGCCAAACTCAAGGTCGTCGAATGGAAGGACACTGAACGGGGCGGCGGCTTCCTGTTCTCCAAAGCGATGGCGCAAACGATCGGCAGTGCGCTCGGCCTGCCGGCCTACAGCGGCGACATCATCCATGAACTCGGTGCCGACCGCTTGTTTCTTGACGGTCTCGTTTCCGTCTGGCACCCTTGAGCTGCCGTTTGGGGCAAGTGAAAAAAGCAAATAAAATCATCCTCATAATTTTGACCGCACTGCTTTCACGGGGACCCGTCTCATGATCAAGTCCGAACTTGTGCAGATTATTGCCACGCGCAATCCGCATCTTTTCCTGCGCGACGTCGAAAACATCGTCGGCGCGATCTTCGATGAAATCACCGACGCCCTTGCCGAGGGCAACCGGGTCGAACTGCGTGGCTTCGGCGCTTTTTCGGTGAAAAACCGTCCCGCCCGCACCGGCCGCAATCCGCGCACCGGCGAATCCGTCGAGGTCGAGGAGAAATGGGTGCCGTTCTTCAAGACCGGCAAGGAATTGCGTGAAAGGCTGAACGGCGGCAAGTAGGCGCGTCAGCGCCAGACGGCCTTCCGGACAGGCCAGCTTCCGACGGAAAACATCATGTTCAATCGCTTCATTCTCATCGTGATCTTCGTGCCGTTGGCGATCATCCTGATCGCACTCGCCGTTGCCAACCGCGAACTGGTCGCCTTCACGCTGGATCCGTTCAACCCTGGCAATCCGAAGCTGACGGTGACTTTGCCGCTGTTCATCTTCCTGTTCCTGGCGCTCGCCATCGGCATGATCGTCGGCAGCCTGGCAACCTGGGTCAAGCAGGGCCGCTACCGCAAGCTGGCGCGCCAGCGCGGCGTCGAGGCTGAGAACCTGCGCCAGGCGGTCAGCCGTGCGCCGGCGGCACCGCAAAGCCCGGCCCAGGGGTCGACCCAAGGGTCCGCCCAAGGATCGGCATTGCCGAAGCCGACCACTTGAACCGCCGGTCGGCGGCTTTGTCCCCACGGAGTTTTTCATGTTGACCATTTCGGCCGCAGAGGTCGACCATGCGCTGACCTTTCCCGGACTGGTCGAGACGCTGCGCACGGCGTTTCGCGACGGAGCGGTGCAGCCGGTCAGGCACCATCATACGATCGAGCGGCCCGATGGTGCGGCCTCCACCCTGCTTTTGATGCCGGCCTGGACCGACCTCAACGCAGCCGGCACGTCGGCTGGTGGTCACGTCGGTGTCAAGATCGTCACCGTCTCTCCCGACAACAACGCCATCGGCAAGCCCGCGGTGATGGGGCTCTACCTCCTGCTCAATGGCGCCACCGGCGAACCCGAGGCCTTGATCGACGGCCAGCGGCTGACCCAGTGGCGCACCGCCTGCGCTTCGGCGCTCGCGGCCTCCTATCTCGCCCGCGACGATGCCTCGCGGCTGCTTGTGGTCGGCGCCGGCGCGCTGTCACCCTTCCTCGCCAAGGCGCACTCAGCCATGCGGCCGATCAGGACCATCCGCATCTGGAACCGCACCCCGGCCAATGCCGAGAAGGTCGCCGCCGATCTGCGCACCGAAGGCTTCGCTGCCAGCGCGGCAAGTGATCTCGATGCCGAGCTTGGGCGGGCCGACATCGTCTCCTCGGCGACGATCACGACGACACCGCTGATCAAGGGCGCATTGTTGCGGCCGGGAACCCATGTCGATCTGGTCGGCGGCTTTACGCCGACGATGCGCGAAAGCGATGACGACGCGATCAGGCTCGCCCGCGTCTATGTCGACACCCGCGCCGGCGCCACCAAGGAGGCTGGCGACATCGTCCAGCCACTGGCCTCCGGCGTGCTGAAGCCGGAAGCCATCGTGGCCGATCTGCACGAATTGGCGCGCGGCCAGAAGAAGGGCCGCGAGAGCGCCGCTGAGATTACGCTATTCAAGTCGGTCGGCGCAGCGCTCGAGGACCTTGCCGCCGGCATTGCCGTCTATAAGGCGCGCACGGCCTAGTTTGCTGTTGCGCCCATTTTGGCGCCCATCGCCTCGGCGATCGCACGAAAATCGTGATCCCCGATTTCGAAAAGGCCAAAGCGAAGCTGATAGCCCCAGTTCGACTTGCCGGCGGTGAAGTGCAGCCTGTCGAGCAGCGGCTTGATCGGCGTTTCCTCGGCCTTCGCCCACTCGACATCGCGGCGAAACGGCGTGAAGCCGCCACCCATATCACCCTGATAGGGTTCGCCTTCCCGCACCGTGCCGATCGCCGTGAAGGCCTGCAGTCCGTCTTTCTCGCCCAAAATGGTGGTCGCCGAATAATAGACGATGCCATCGCCGGGCTTGACGCGACGCAGTGGTGCCGCCTTGCCGTGGTTGACCTGCATGAAGCCGCCCTGACGGCCGCGCCGGACGTGCTCGGCCGACGCCACTGCGATCCAGTGTACACTCATTTCTGTTCCCCATTGGCTTGTTCGCCGTCGGACAGCCAGTAGATGCGCAGGCGATGATTGTCGGGATCGAGCGCGACAAAAGTGCGGCCGAAATCCATGTCGGTCGGCGTCTGCAGGATCTTCAGCCCGCGCCCGGACCAATCCGCATGGGTGGCATCGACCGCATCGGGCGTATCCAGCGCAAAGACGATTTCGGCGCCACCGCCTGCCGCGGCAGCCGCCGGCTCGACCGTGTGACGCGACCAGAGGCCAAGCTTGAAGCCGTTGTCGAGAACGAACAGCACGAAGGTCGGCGAACTTTCGACCGGCTCACGGCCGAGCAGCGCGCTGTAGAAGGCACCGCTCTGCTGCGGCTGGTCGACGTAGAGGATGACGAAATTCGGGGCGGTCATGTCTGCTCTCCAAGGTTCGGTGTTTCGACTTGGCGACCATAAGATAGGCTACTGTCAGATTCTGGCAGTAGCCATCACGAGCCGCGCGACTTGTCGAGCGTCGCCCGCCATTCCTTGAGCAGTGCCTGGCGACGGCGCGGATAGCGTGCGTCTGTTGTTTGGAGTTCGGCGATGCGGTCGGCGCGAAAATGCCGGAAATCCTGCCGCATCTCGCACCACGCCACCACCACCCGCACCTTATCGAAGAACCCCAGCGCGAACGGCCAGACCACACGTTCGGACGCGGCGCCGCCAGCATCACGGTATAGAAAGCCGAGCTTGCGCTCGTTGCGGATGGCCTGCCGCACCAGACCAAGGTCGATGCCCTCGATGGCCGCGGCGGGAGGGCCGACCAGCAGTGTACTCGCATCAAGATCCTCGCGCAGATCGTCCGGCAGCACGGCGGCGATCTTGGCCAACGCGTTGGTGGCGGCGGCCGAGAGGCGCTGGTCCGGCTGCTTGGCGACCCAGCGCGAGCCGAGCACGATGGCTTCGATCTCCTCGTCGCTGAACATCAGCGGCGGCAGCATGAAGCCGGGCTTGAGCACATAACCCAGCCCCGCCTCACCCTCGATCGGCGCACCCTGGCCCTGCAGCGTTGCGATGTCGCGGTAGAGTGTGCGGATCGAAACGCCCATCTCGTCGGCAAGCGTGTGCCCGCTCACCGGCCGGCGGTGCCGGCGCAGGCATTGGATGAGGTCGAGCAGGCGTTCGGAGCGGGACATCCAGCAGATTTGCCTGTTTCTTTGACATTGGTCCATCGCCGGCCGACATAAACCGGGAAGGCCTACATGTCGGACTTGGTTGCGAAGCCGGTTGCCCTATGTCAAAAGCGGCCACGCCGCTCGGAGTTGCCCCCGCTTGAAGTCTTTTCGCGACAAACGCCGCGACAACCGTCCGCATCCATCCGCAAAGGGTGCGGCGGACGCATCACGTCCGCGCACGGGACCCGTTCCCGCCAGACCGGACGCGCAACCGCGCGAGCGGCATGAGGCGAAGGCGGACGACCGTTCCGAGCCGAAATCGGGGCCGCGCGTCCTGGCCCGCCGCGAAGGCGCCCTACCCAGCGAGCAGCTTCCGGTGATCCTGGAAGTCGCGCCCAATGCAGATTATGCGCTGCTCGACAGCGGCGCCGGGCAGAAGCTCGAACAATACGGCCCTTACCGG
>NZ_RZQG01000516.1:0-4327 GCF_003998635.1 Mesorhizobium sp. M7D.F.Ca.US.004.03.1.1 | reverse complement strand
GTGCGCGCTGCTGCTGACCACGCCGTGGCTGCCCGGCGCCTTCCTGTTCGTGTTCCTGTTCGGCCTCGGTTCCGGCCTCACCAGCATCGTCGGCGGCACCTTGCCGCTCGAACTCTTCGGCCGCGAAGGCTATGGCGCGCGGCTCGGCTGGGCGAGCGCTGCCCGCCAGTTCACTTCGGCCTTCGCCCCGTTCGCGCTCGCCTTCATGATGGCGCGGACATCCGTCGCCAATTCGCTGTGGGTGCTGGTGGTCGTCGCTGCGAGCGGCGTCATCGCCTTCCTCGCCATCGCGCTGCTGAGACGGCGTGGCGGCCGGGTGGCGTTTGCGATTGGCGGCAATCCGGAAGAGGCGACCTAAGGCGCGGCGGGATGCGGTGCCTTCAATGCCTGAGTATCTTGCTGAGGAAGGCGCGGCTGCGGTCGGTCTTGGGGTACGAGAAGAACTCGTCCGGGGTGCCGCTTTCTCCGATCGCCGGCAAAAATGGAATGGTTTTCCTGCCATATCGTCTCTACCCGATCTATATATCGGTTGAGATCGATGCAGGTGAATATGGACCAGGACATCATATTGAAGGCGCTGGCGCATCCGTTTCGACGCGATGTCCTGGCGTGGCTGAAGGAGCCTGAACAGCACTTCGCCGCGCAGGCGCATCCGCTCGAGATGGGGGTCTGCGCCAGCCAGTTCGACCGTCGCGGCCTGGCGCAGTCCAGCGTCTCGGCGCATCTGGCGACGCTGGCGTCGGCGGACCTCGTCACGACACGGCGGGTCGGCCAATGGGGGTTCTACAAGCGCAACGAAGAAACCATCGCGGCCTTCCAGGCCGCCCTGTCCGGTCTCTGACGATCCTCCCCCGTCCTCCCCCCATGAAAGGCTTTTTCTCATGACTACACTCTTTGATCCGCTGCAGGCCGGCGACCTGGCGCTGGCGAACCGCATCGTCATGGCGCCGCTGACGCGCAATCGTTCACCCAATGCGGTCCCCGGCGACCTCTCGGTCACCTATTATGGTCAGCGCGCCACGGCCGGGCTGATCGTGACGGAGGCCACCGCCATCAGCCATCAGGGCCAGGGTTATGCCGACGTGCCAGGTCTCTATGGCGCGGATCAGCTTGCCGGCTGGAAACGTGTCACGGACGCGGTCCATAGAGCCGGCGGCAAGATCGTGGTCCAGCTCTGGCATGTCGGACGCATCTCGCATGTTTCGTTGCAGCCCGGCGGCGGCAAGCCGGTGGCGCCGTCGGCGATCAGGGCAAACTCCAAGACTTTCCTGGTCAGGCCGGATGGCAGCGGCGAGTTCGCCGAGACCTCCGAGCCGCGCGCGCTCGATGCGGCCGAAATCCCCGGCATCGTCGACGATTTCCGCCGCGCCGCCAAGGCGGCGATCGAGGAGGCAGGTTTCGACGGCGTCGAGATCCATGGCGCCAATGGTTATCTCGTCGACCAGTTCCTGCGCTCGGGCACCAACCATCGTACCGATGACTATGGCGGTTCCATCGAGAACCGGACGCGCTTCCTGTTCGAGGTGGTCGACGCGGTCGCGGGCGCCGTCGGCGCCGGCAGGACCGGAATCCGGCTGTCGCCGGTGACGCCCGCCAACGACACTTCGGATGCCAATCCGCAGCCGTTGTTCAACCATGTGGTGGAGGGACTGGGCCGTCGCACCCTGGCCTATATCCATATCGTCGAAGGCGCGACCGGCGGGGCGCGTGACTTCAGCCAGGGCGACAAGCCGTTCGACTACGCGGAACTCAAGGCCACCTACCACAAGGCTGGCGGACGCGGAGCCTGGCTGGTGAACAATGGCTACGACAAGGAACTGGCCGAAAAGGCCGTTGCCGACGGCAAGGCGGACCTTGTCGCGTTCGGCAAGCTGTTCATCGCCAATCCCGACCTCGTGAGCCGGTTGAAGCGGAATGCCGAACTCAACGCCCCCGACAAGGCGACGTTCTATGGCGGCGACGCCAGGGGCTATACGGACTATCCGACGGCAGCCTGAGCCACCCGGACGGTTTGCCCTTTCGCCCGCAGCGGAAGGGCGGCCGGTCGGCGTACAGATCCGTTGCAAGGCAACGCTATTCTTCGATTGATACAATGGCCGCCGGACAGATTGACGGGAAGCGCCGAGAAGACGCTCCCTGTCGCTGCCTTCAATGCCTGAGTATCTTGCTCAGGAAAGCCCGGCTGCGGTCGGTCCTGGGATGCGAGAAGAACTCGTCCGGCGTGCCGCTTTCGACGATGGCGCCGGCGTCCATGAACACCACGCGCTGGGCGACCTTGCGGGCAAAGCCCATCTCATGCGTCACCACCATCATGGTCATGCCTTCCTCGGCGACCGCGACCATGACATCGAGCACTTCGGAAATCATCTCGGGGTCGAGTGCCGAAGTCGGCTCGTCGAACAGCATGATCTTGGGCCGCATGCCGAGGCAACGCGCGATCGCCACGCGCTGCTGCTGGCCGCCGGAAAGCTGTGCGGGATAGGCGTTGACCTTGTCGGCGAGGCCAACCTTGGCCAGCAATTCGCGCCCGGCCTTTTCGGCCTCGGCGCGCGGGATCTTGCGGACATGGATGGGGGCGAGCGTGACGTTCTCGAGCGCGGTCTTGTGCGGGTAGAGGTTGAACGACTGGAAGACGAAGCCGATCTCGGTGCGCAGCTGCGTCATGTTGGTGGCGGGGTCGCCGAGGCGCTGGCCGTCGACGACGAGGTCGCCGTCCTTGATCGCCTCCAAGCCGTTGACGCAGCGGATCAGCGTGCTCTTGCCCGAGCCGCTCGGGCCGCAGACGACGACCACCTCGCGCGGCTCGACGCTGAGCGTGATGTCCTTCAGCACGTTGAGCGAGCCGAACCACTTGTTGACGCCGCGAAAGTCGATCATGCCCGTTTTGGTCATCGATGTTGGCCCTTTGGGATTGGCTGTCACAACTGCACCTCGCCATGCGCGGCACCCATGCGCCGTTCGAGCCGGCGGGCCAGCATGATCAGGGGATAGCAGACGATGAAATAGCCGACGCCGACGAGGAAGAAGACCAACAGGCCGTTGGGCACACGCTGCACCACCAGCCAGCCGACGCGGGTGAGGTCGGTGAGGCCGATGGCCGACACGACCGAAGAATCCTTGATCAGCAGCACGTACTGCCCGACCAGCGGCGGCAGCACGATGCGCATGGCCTGCGGCAGCACCACCTGGCGCATGCGCTGCCAGCGCGATAGGCCGGATGCCAGTGCCGCCTCGACCTGGCCGGTCGGTACCGAGCGGATGCCGGCGACGACGATCTCGCAGATGAAGCAGGCGGCCAGATTGGTCAGCGCTATGATGCCGGCAGTGAAGGCGTCGAGCTCGATGCCGAACTCTGGCAGGATGAAGAAGATCAGGAAGATCTGCACCAGGAACGGCGTGCCGCGGATGAGATCGACCCAGGCCCCGATCAAGCTGTCGATCAGACGGTTGCCGCCGGTGCGCAGGATGCCGAGACCGAAGCCGAGCAGGGTGCCGAGCACCAGGCTGATCAGCGACAGCACCACGGTCATGCCGAGGCCGCGCAGGGCCAGCGGATAGGAGCCGGCGAGGCTTTGCAGCTGTTGCCAGATCATGTCCGCGCCCCCGCCGTGCCGAGCCAGCGGCTGGAGAGGCCAGCCAGTCCCTTCAGTCCGTAATAGAGCAGCAGATAGAAGGCGGCGATGGTGAGAAAGCCTTCCGCCGGCATGAAGCGGTCGGAGGCGAGCAACTGGCCGGCGCGCGTCAGTTCGGAAACCGAGATCAGCGATAGCAGGGCGGAATCCTTGACCAGCACGATCGCCTGGCCGAGCAGCGGCGGGATCGTCACCTTGAAGGCCTGCGGCAGGACGACCAGGCGCATGCGCTGGACATAGGTCATGCCCGAAGCGACGCTGGCTTCGACCTGGCCGCGCGGGATCGACAGGATGCCGGCGCGAATGATTTCAGCGATATAGGCGCCGCTGTTGAGCGATAGCGCGAGGATGCCGACGACCAGCTCCGGCAGCACGAAGCCGAGCCGAGGCAGGCCAAAATAGAGGAAATAAAGCTGCGCCAGCAAGGGCGTGGCGCGGACTGCGTCGATATAGGCCTTGGCCGGCGCGCGAAACAGCCAGCCGCGCTGCAGGTTCATGGCGCACAGCACGATGCCGACGATGAGCGCGCCGACAAAGGACAGCGCCGACAGCCAGACGGTTGTGACCAGGCCCTGCCCGAACAGCGGCAGATATTCGACGATGGTGCGGAAACTGAAATTTTCGAGCATCGTTGGGTGAAATCCCAGAGTGCAGGAAACGACGGATGAAGCGAAATTCCAGGCGGTTTCGCGGCG
>NZ_RZQG01000515.1:0-4331 GCF_003998635.1 Mesorhizobium sp. M7D.F.Ca.US.004.03.1.1 | reverse complement strand
CGAAGTGGGATGGACGAAACGAGGGTCATGAAGTGCTCCAGACATGAAAACCCCGCCGGCGGATGTCGCGGGCGGGGCTGGAAACGAACGAACCAGGTCTATCGTGCCGGTTGTTGTCGTCGCGCAATCAGCTTGCCGCTCGTGCAGGAGCGGCGTCGCTTGGTGATGGTGGGCGCGAAAACGAACATGGCGCCAAGCTGGAGCAGGAACCGCAGCGTTGTCAAGGCGGCCGCTGAAATCGGCAATGTCTCATGTCATGGAAACCCTATATGCCTTGCGGCAGCGGCAATTGATGAGGACAGGATATGACCGGGACGCTAGGCAAGGCGGTGCGGATGGTCGCCATCCTGAACCTTGGCTATTTCGGTATCGAGTTTGCCGTCGCCGTTTGGATCGGATCTGTATCGCTGTTCGCGGACAGCATCGATTTTCTCGAGGATGCATCCGTCAACCTGCTGATCATGGTTGCGCTGGGCTGGACTATCCGTAATCGAGCGCGGCTTGGAATGGCGCTGGCCGGGGTACTTCTGATCCCGGCTTTGGCGACCCTTTGGACGGCTTGGGAGAAGTTCAACGTTCCAATCCCGCCAGCGCCCGTTCCGCTAACGCTTACCGCGGCTGGCGCGATCCTCGTCAACCTGTCGTGCGCGCTGATGCTCGCTCGCTATCGCCATCACAGCGGCAGCCTTACCCACGCAGCATTCCTGTCGGCGCGCAACGATGTCCTGGCGAATATCGCAATCATTGCCGCCGGCCTGGTCACGGCATTTGTGTGGAACTCGGCTTGGCCAGATATTGTCATTGGCCTTGCGATCGCCGTCATGAATGCCGACGCTGCCCGCGAGGTTTTCACGGCCGCAAGACGCGAGTTCGCAGAAAGCCAAATCCCAAGCTGAGATACTGCCATCCGATCCGGGCACGATCCTTGTGCCCTCAATACTCCTGCGCCGTCGGCCGCAACAGGATCACATGTGGCCGCTCTCTGGGTCTTCATGTGCGGCAGCGCGGCTGCGATGCCATAGAGCACGCCCTTAATGTGGTGGCTCAGCCGGGCACTTCGACCCTGCCGAGCCAGCGTGTGACCTGTTCCAGCGTCTCGCGCTCCTGGTCGCACTGCTTGGAAAAACCTTCGATGAGCCTCGCCGCCGGCGCATGGTCGGCGAGGACCTTCAGGCTCTGCCCGATTCCGTAGCCGCCATGGATGATGAACGGCACCAATGTCTTGCCCGACAGATCGTGTTTCGCCAGGAAGGAGCGGATCACCGCAGGCGCGGTCATGCCCCAGATCGGAAATCCGAGGAACACCGTCTCGTAGGATCTGATGTCCGGCACCGTGGTGGCGAGCGGCGGTTCGAAACCGGACACCCGCTGCTGTTCCGCCACTGCGACCTGCTCCTCATAGTCTTCCGGGTAGGGATCCACGGTGCGGATCTCGAAAATGTCCGCTCCGAGAGCCCGGCTGATCTGGCGCGCGATGACGCGCGTGTTGCCGGTTCGGGTGTAGTACGCCACCAGAACCTTGGCGCTGCCCGCTTGCCGCGCGTTCGACGCGGCGGCGGGCAGGCTCGATCCGGCACCCAATCCAGCACCCAGTGGCAATGCAAGCGCGGTCATAAGCGCACCTCGTCTTGAGAACAGGCCCGACTGGCTCATCTCGCTCTCCTTGGCGCCTGGCTCAGCGATCGATCCTTGCCGCCTGTTGCGGGGAGTAGCGCTCTCCCTGCACGGCAATTGCCGAGACCACATTTTCGATGTCGGCAAGATCGTCCGCCGTCAGCGCAACCGCCGCCGATCCTATATTCTCCTCGAGGCGATTGAGCTTCGTGGTGCCGGGGATCGGAACGATCCAAGGCTTCCGCGCCAGCAGCCAGGCGAGCGCGACCTGGGCCGGGGTCACGTTCTTCCCGGCCGCGATCGCGACGATCGCATCGACCAGCGCCTGGTTCGCTCGCCTGGCCCCCTCCGCAAAACGCGGGACAGTGTTGCGGAAATCGCTGCTGTCGAACGTCGTGCTGGCGTTGATGGCGCCGGTGAGGAAGCCTTTGCCCAATGGGCTGAAGGGCACGAAGCCGATCCCCAGTTCTTCGAGGACCGGCAGGATCGCCTCCTCGGGTTCACGCCACCACAGCGAGTATTCGCTTTGAAGTGCGGTGACCGGCTGCACCGCATGCGCGCGACGGATGGTGCGCACGCCCGCCTCGGAGAGGCCGAAATGCTTGACCTTGCCTTGGCTGATCAAGTCCTTCACCGTGCCCGCCACCTCTTCGATGGGCACGACCGGATCGACGCGGTGCTGGTAGAGGAGATCGATGTGGTCGGTCCTCAGCCGTTTGAGAGAGGCCTCGACGACGTCGCGAATATGCTCCGGCCGGCTATCCATGCCGTCGTGTCCGGCCGTACCGGCGATGTCGATGCCGAACTTGGTGGCGATCACCACCTGGTCGCGGATTGGCTGCAGCGCCTCACCGACGACCTCCTCGTTCTTGAACGGGCCATAGACCTCGGCGGTGTCGAAGAAAGTGACGCCGCGCTCGAACGCTGAGCGGATCAGGCGGACAGCATCCGGCGTCTCCATCGGTTGCCCGTATGACTGGCTCATCCCCATGCAGCCCAGCCCGATGGCCGAGACTTCGAGACCACTTGTACCAAGTGTGCGCTTTTGCATTGTTGTTCTCCTTTCCTAGCGGTTCGTCATGTCCAGCACCGCTTGCGGCAGGCGAGCACCCTTTAACGTGATCTGCGAGGCAGCCTGGTCGATATCTTTGAGCTCCTCCGGCGCAAGCGCGATGGCGGCAGATCCGAGGTTCTCCTCCAGACGGTGCAGCTTCGTGGTGCCAGGGATCGGAACAATCCATGGCTTCTGAGCAATCAGCCAGGCAAGCGCGATCTGTGCCGGGGTGGCGCCCTTTGCTGCCGCCACCTTGCGCAGCAGGTCGACCAGCGGCACATTCGCCTTCAGCGCCTCGGGCGCGAAGCGGGGAACACTGGCGCGGAAGTCGGTGCTGGCAAACGTCGTGTTCGCATCCATCTTGCCGGTCAGAAAGCCTGCTCCCAGCGGGCTGAAGGGAACGAAACCGATGCCGAGTTCCTCCAGTGTTGGCAGGATCTCCGCCTCGGGTCCCCGATACCACAGTGAATATTCGCTCTGCACCGCGGTAACGGGATGGACAGCGTGAGCGCGCCGAATGGTCTGCGCTCCAGCTTCGGAGAGCCCGAAATACTTGACCTTGCCTTCCGCGATCAGCTCCTTCACCGCGCCCGCGACATCCTCGATTTGCACATTCGGATCGACGCGGTGCTGATAAAAGATGTCGATGCGATCGGTCCTGAGGCGCTTCAGTGAAGCTTCCGCGACCGCCCTGATATGATCCGGCCTGCTGTTCAGGCCGCCGCTGCGCTGGCCCGTCTCAAGATTGATGTCGAAGCCGAACTTCGTGGCAATCACCACTCTGTCCCGCAACGGCGCCAGCGCTTCGCCGATCAATTCCTCATTGACAAAGGGGCCGTAGGCCTCCGCCGTGTCGAACAGGGTGACGCCTTGATCCACGGCTGTCCGTATGAGCGAGATCATATCGCCCCTCACGGCTGGCGGCCCGTAGACCGAGGTCATGCCCATGCAGCCGAGTCCGAGAGCCGAGACTTCGAGACCGCTGGTTCCAAGTGTGCGCTTTTGCATTGTTGTTCTCCTTTCGATTCCTGTTGAGGCTGTCGCCCCATGTCCGGCACTCAGGCGTTCGCGCCGCTCGCAACCGCTTGCGCCGACTTGCGGGGCCGCACGATCAGCGCGCAGACGATCAGCAGCGCGAATGCCAGCATGGCGGAGCCGGCGGTGAGCGCGGTGCCGACGCGGTAGGCGAGCAGCTCCCGGCCATCGAGCGCGCCGGCGCCCACCGCCGCCACTGCAACAAGCACGCCGAGGCCAAGCGAATTGCCGAGCTGATGAGCGACGTTAACGACGCCCGAGGCGGCGCCGGCATCCTGGGGTGCGACGCCGGCAATGCCCGATGTGGTGAGCGGGCTGAGCGCCATGCCTTGTCCCGCGCCGATCAGCACCATGGGCAACGCCACACTGGTTAGGTAGGAAGTATCGAACGTGGCGCGGCTCAGCCACACCATGCCCGCGAGGCAGAGCGTGAGGCCGCAGGCGAGCAGCCGGCCGTTGCCGAACCTGCGGGTCAGCTGCGGCACGACCATCGCCACGGCGAAATTGACCATCGTCATCGGCAGGAAGGCCATGCCGGTCAGCGATGCCCTGTAGTTGAGTACCCCTTGCAGATACTGCGTGGTGAAGAAAAAGAAGCCGATCATGGCGCCCAGGAACAGGATACGGG
>NZ_RZQG01000514.1:0-4335 GCF_003998635.1 Mesorhizobium sp. M7D.F.Ca.US.004.03.1.1 | reverse complement strand
GTGGCAAGGTTGCCGTCGGCCCGCTTCACGGGTTCCGCCGGAGCCGCATTCAGGTCGACAGGTTTCTGCGCCGTATCCGTCGTCGCGGGTGCCGTCGGTGCTGTTGCGTCAGTCGATGCAGCAGGTGCTGGTGCCGGAGCGTAGGGCTTGCTGTCGAACTCCGGATGCGCCGTCAGCTCGTCCTTGCTCGTCTGGGCAACCAGCCAGCGATCGCCGTTCTTTTCGGCCCATTGCAGCTTATCGTAATCGAAAGCGACGTTCTTCGCTCCGACACCCAGAAAGCCGCCGACGCCGATGACGACGGATTTCGCCTGGCCATCTTTGTCGAAGACGACGTCGCTGACCTTGCCGATGCTCTCGGCATCGTCGCCGGTGCCGTTGTAGACGGATTCACCGATGATGTTGGTGACAATGCTGCCCTCGGCGCGCGGCAGGGGAGCGGCGGCAGCCGGCTCCTGAACGGCAGGCGCCTCCGCTGGTGCCGGCGTTGTCGCGCTCTGCGCATGAGCGCCGGTCGCGATCAGCGTTGCGAGTGCGGTCGTGGCTAGAAGATTGCGGATCATGATCGTCTCTCCTGGTGCGTGATTTCGTGCACGCCGCGCCCGGTTGAACCCGTCGCTGGGGAGATCTGACGCGGCAACTTCTACAGTTCACAACGTCGTGAGCATGCTGTTGTTCCGACAAAAAGCGCGCGGAGTCCGTGGCAAGAAATCGACAAGCGTCTCCGTCACAGCCTTAAGCCCGATCGCGGATTTCGCCACACACGGAACCTTTCCCACCTCGCCGCGTTGCAGCCTATGGCTGGGTTTGTCTTTGTCCCGGTCCGACCATGGTCGAATAACGGAGTGGGGCATGAAATTCGCAGCGGTGCTGAACCGGGACGGCGGCACCTTGCGGACCATTGACCTTGCCGCTTTCTCCGACAGGATGCGCCAGGCGCTGGAGACGGCAGGCCACTCTCTCAGCATCGAGATTGTCGACGGCAAGGATGTGGTGGAAACGCTCGACAGCGCGGCCTCACGCCGCTCTGTCGATGTCGTGCTGGCCGGTGGCGGCGACGGGACCATTTCTGCCGCAGCCGCCCGGTTGATGGGGACGAAGAAGGCGCTTGCCATATTGCCGGCCGGCACCATGAACCTGTTCGCGCGCGGGCTGGGCATTCCGCAGTCCCTGGATGCCGCGCTCAAATCCTTCACGGACGGCGAAATCATCGCGGTTGACATAGCGACCGCCAACGGCCGGCCGTTCGTTCACCAGTTCTCGATCGGCATGCATGCGAAGATGGTGCAACTGCGCCAGAAAATGGAGTTCGGTTCTCGCCTGGGAAAGATCCGTGCCTCGGCCAAGGCGGCTTGGGCGACGATCAACAATCCACCGGCGATGAACGTGACGCTCAGCATCGGCGAAGCCGAGATGGCGGCCCGCATTACCGGCATCGGCATCACCAACAATTTGTTCGGCGAAGGCCACTTGCCTTACGCCGACAACCCGGCGGGCGGCGTGCTTGGCGTCTATGTCACGGTGGCGCAGCAGCGCGCCGAACTGGTCAAGTTCTTCTTCAACATGGCGCGCGGCAAATGGCGCGACAACGAACATGTCGAAATCCATCAGGCGGGTAGGACGGTCCTGAAAATCCACTCGGGGAGCCGGAAGTTTCGTGCCGTGATGGACGGAGAACTGATCAGGCTTGAGCGTGAAACGACGATCGAAATCCAGCCCGGCGCGCTCAATGTCCTGGTGCCGGCCAGCGTCGCCGAGGCAAAGGCCGCCTGATGCGATTCGTACCCATTGCCGCCGACAAGCTAGCCGCTGGGAGCACTGCCCTGTTGGGTCGTGTCCTTCTTGATCAATTCGCCATAAATCTCGGCGGCCCCCCAAGCAACAAAGGCCAGCAGCAACGCAGCGATCAGAATGCGCAGGCCATGCCGGCCCCAGCGCCCCTGACGGGCTTTGTCCTCAGGAATGATCTTGATCATGGTCGGCCCTCGGATCGGTTTGCGCCAATTGGCGCGTCCGGCAAAACAACATGGTCGGGTAACGGTTCCTCGCTAGGATGGTTCCGGCCGGCCGGCTGGTTCTGGATCGACAGACCGGCGAAGCGACGACGAAGACCAAAACAGGGCAACGGGGACCTGGGTGAATAACAAGGCGGAAAAAGTGCCGGATCTGCCGGCTGACGTTGCGCTGGCGGTCAGTGCCGAAGACCGGCTGGCCGTGCTGCACGGGCTGGAGATGCTGGATACGGCGGCCGACCCGGATTTCGACCGCATCAGCAGCCTTGCCGCGGCGGTAATGCAGGCGCCGATAGCCTTGGTCACGCTCGTCGACCACGAGCGGCAGTGGTTCAAATCCTGCTTCGGCCTGGACCAGACCGAAACCGCGACCGACATCTCCTTTTGCGCTCATGCGATTGCCGCCGGCGAAGAGCCGATGGTGGTGGCGGATGCAACGACGGACCCACGTTTCAACGCCAACCCGCTGGTCACCGGCAAGCATCATGTCCGCTTCTATGCCGGCGCGCCGATGGTCGTGGCAGGTGCCCGCATCGGCACGCTCTGCGTTCTCGACCGCAAGCCGCATGCCTTTCCATCCCGCGCCGAGCTCGACCAGTTGAAGGCGCTCGCCGGCCTCGCCGCCAGCCTGTTCACCTTGAAGGACGCGACCCGCAGCGGCGCCATCGCCGAGGCCGCACTGGTGCGTGAGGAAAAACGACGCGCCATCGCGCTCGATGCGGCGTCGCTCGCCAGCTGGGCGTGGGACATCCGCACCGACATCATCGAATGCGACACCTTGCTGTCGGAGCTGTTCAACCTGCCGCGCTCGAACCGGCTGCGGGCACGCGACATCCTCACCGCCATCGATCCGCGCGACGTCTACCAGACCGAAACCCGCTTTCGCGACGCCTTGACCGGCAGCGACGACTATTTCGGCGAATACCGGGTGAAGGGCTTTCATCCGCCGCGCTGGCTCGCCACGCGCGGCCGTGTCATCGAGCGTGACGGTGACGGCAAGCCGACGCTGATCTTCGGCGTCAACTACGACATCTCGGAGCGCAAGCTTGGCGACGAGCGGCAACGGCTGCTGCTGCGTGAGCTCAACCATCGCGTCAAGAATACGCTAGCGACCGTCCAGGCGCTGGCGACACAGACCGTGCGCCATGCCCGCCAGCCGAGCCAGTTCCTCGAGGCCTTCGGCGCCCGGCTTCAGGCCCTGGGCATCGCCCACAATCTGTTGTCGGACCGCGAGTGGCGCGGCATCGGCATCCGTGAACTCGTCCAGATCGAGGTCAGGCCATTCGAAACGGCCGAGCAGCCGCGCATGACGATCTCCGGCGACGACTTGCTGCTGTCGCCCGACCAGGCCGTCGGGCTTGGCCTGATCCTGCATGAACTGGGCAGCAATGCACTGCAATATGGATCGCTGTCGGTGGTATCAGGCAAGGTTGATCTCGGGTGGAAGACGCAAGGCAGGAAGGGTGCCCGCCGCCTTGTGCTGACCTGGCGCGAAAGCGGCGGCCCGCAAGTCGCCCCGCCGGAACGGCACGGCTTCGGCTCGATCCTCATCCGCCGCAGCCTTGCCAAGGTCATTTCAAGCGAAGTGACCCATGAGTTCCGGCCGGAAGGGGTGTTTGCTGAAATATCGATGCCGCTGGAAGACCTGTCGAAGTGACCTCCCAGCGCCTTTAGTTACGCCCGCTTTCATCCCCATCGTCTGCGCCCGGCTTCACGTTCTCGCGGTAGATCGCGTAAGCCGCGAGCGCTACGGCTGGACCCAGAATGACGCCGAGACCACCTTTTCCCTTGAGCAGTGTCGGCAGCACGGCGAGTGCGGCGGTGATGCCGATCGCCTTCATGTCGGCATTGCGGCGTTGCGCCCGGCGCCGGGCGCGCGAGCCTGCGGATATCTGGTAAATCAACAGGATCAGCCCGGCAAGCACCAGAAAACCGACGCCAAAGCCCAGTGCGGCGGCAAGCGACCCGTAGCGCATCGCCGACCAGATATAGGCTGCGCCGACCAGAAAGCCGAGACCACAGAGCGCTGCCGATAGGGCGAGCCCATAAACGATTGCCGCCGTGCGCGCCCGGCGCATGGCGGCAACGGTTTCGCCCGAGGCGAGACCCGAAATCAGGGATGCCAGCATTCCCATCTGCAATGCGACTAGCGACGCGCAATGAGCGCGAAGAGGAAGCCAACGCCGGCAGCGATCGCCAGTGACGTCACCGGCTTTTCACGCACGCTCGCCATCATCTGCGCTTCGATGTCCTTGGCGTTGCTGCGCAGACTGTCAAAGGCTGCTTCGCCCTGCGCGCGCAGTTGCTCGACACCTTCCGTGGC
>NZ_RZQG01000513.1:0-4345 GCF_003998635.1 Mesorhizobium sp. M7D.F.Ca.US.004.03.1.1 | reverse complement strand
GGGTCGCATATCTGAGTCGCGGTCAGGCTGTCCCAAAACGCTCGCTTGCCCAGCCCGCTTGCTGCCGGCCGTATCAGGCCGGCCGGCACAGTCATCAGGCGCCTCGGCCGCCCGAAACCTTTGCGAAAGGCGGCGATGATAGCCTCGACGGTGACTGGTGGCACATCGGCGCCAACATAGATGGGGCGAAGTGGCCCCGAATGGCTCAGCAGGTGCGACACCGCTCGCGCTGTGGCTTCGCGGGACATCAGCGAGCGGATTCCCGTCAAGGCGCCCGTTGGCAGCGGCAGCGCCGTATCGGCCAGGCGCATCAGCGTCGCGAGGTTTCCCTTCATGCCGCTTCCATAGGCCGGAGGCAGGCGCAACACGGCGGCGTCGGAGCGGCCATGCGACGCATAGGCGTCCAAAACCTTAATCTCGCCCTCGCGCTTCGAGCGTCCATAGACGCATTGCGGGGCAGGGGGCGTGTTCTCGTCAATTGTCGCGCTGACGCGAGCGCCGATCACGGCCCTAATCGAAGAGAGATGGATGAAGCGTCCGCTTGCCTGTGCGGCCGCTGCATGTGCCAGCCGCGCGCTCAATTCCACATTGGCCGCCCGATAGTCGTCTTCGCTGACATCGCCCTGATCATTGTTGAGGCCGGCACAATGGACAACATGGGTCACGTCCCTGGTGAGTGCCAGGAAAGCCGCGGCCGGCGCATCGAAATTGGGCATCAGCACCGCGCCATCCGCCAATCCAAATGTCTCCGGATGGCGGGAGGCAAGGCGAAGCTCGGCACCGGCTTCGCGAAGGTGCTGCACGACAAGACGTCCGATGAAACCCGTCGCGCCCGTGACCAGGACTTTCATGGCCTTGCCCGAAACAGATCTTGCGTGGCTGACGGAAGGGCTCGCTCTTCCATCACTGATGCAAGTGCCTGCTCTTCCAACAAGGGAACCTGGCGTCCGGAGGCGAGATATGTTCCGCTCACCAGGAAGACCATCAGCACCGAGTCCAGAATGTCATGGCCGACCAGGATGCCTGTCATTCCGGCCGTCAGATAGGTGATCACCACGACGACAATCATCGTCGCGCCGAAGCGCTCGATCGGATCGCTGCTGTTTCGCAAGACCCGGGCGGCATTTCCAGCCGCAACGGCAAAGATAGCGGCCAGCGTCACGGCGCCCAGAATTCCAGCTTGCACTAAGGCGGTCAGGAAGCCGTTGTGGAAATGGTTGAAGCCGGCGTCCATCGCGAACTGGTCATGAAAGCCTTGCTTTATCAGTAGCTGAGTCGCACCCACACCATGTCCGAACACTGGCATGTCATGGAATGCCTTGAGGCCGATCTGCCAAAGCGCAACACGTATTCCCACCGAGGTGTCGTAATTGCTGCTGGCTCCAAGCGCGTTCAAATCGGAGCGCAGAAAGTCCACGCGCCCGGATATCGCTTGGAAGCCGAAAGCGGCGATCACGACGCCGACCGCCGCCAGCAGCAGCAGCAGGCGAACGGCGTTCTTGCCCCTGAGCCTCTGACGGTTGATCAGCAAAACAGCGATGCCGGCTATCGGCAGCGCCAGCCAGGCGATACGCGAGCCGGAATAGATGACGGCGATCGTCCCGGCCAATGTCGCGTAGAAGAGGGGGTTCCGGGCTCGCTCGATGCCGGACAAGGCGCCGGCTACACAGATCACCACGGCAAGGCAGACGACGGTTGCGAAGACGATCGGATTTCCGGCCCCACCCTCGGCCCTGACCCCAATCCAATATTGCTGGATGACGGCCATGAGCAGCGCGACAAAACAGGCGGCCATGCTGCTGAGCACGACGATGCGGGCAAGCGTGGTTTTCCGCGTGATGCTCCAGGTCGAATAGGACACGGGGAAAAACAGGAAGGTCACGAGCGGGATAAGATGTGGCGCATCCCGGACGAACGAGTTGTTGACGATGGAAGCCAGGAGATTGGCAGCGCAGTAGGCATAGATCGCGACCGTCAGCCAGATCATCGGCCGGTCGGCGTTGAAGCGCCTTTTCCGTAAAGCAATCAGCAGGACGGATGAGAGGCCGCCGCCGTTGAACACGAAGCTGACCACCGATCCCAGAACCGGTGGAAAAAAGAAACAAAGAATGGAGAAGTAGATATTGATCCGAGAAGGCGTGAATTGCTGTCTCAGGGATGAAGGCCGGCTCAATTTTCGGGCTCGCTGTTTTCGGGGCGTTTCATGCGGCGGATCTTGTTTAGCGAAGTAGAATGCGCTCGCCTCGAAATTGCCCATGCCTCATGATGCACTTGCCCAGCTTCCCGAGGCTGGTATAGCGGCTGGGCTCCCTTTTCGATAGTGTGTCGGAGCCGATTGCCCCTGAAAATCGGCAGCCGGCGCTGATCGATCAGGGGAGGTCCCGGGAGCGGCCGCAGCCGGTCCGTTCAAGCAATATTTTCCCCGCGTTTCAACTGTTGAGCTTGCGAGCAGGAATTTCCGGATTTTTAGGTGCCCGTGGAAAATTCATTCCCGAACCGTGTGCTCGGGGGCCAGTCCAGCATTGTTCTTGACAACAGCGATCTGCTAGAACGCCGGCACGACAGAGATTGTCCAGAAGCAAAGCTTGAACCGGGCGCAAAAAAGCTCGACGATTTGAGGCAAGGCCTTCTGTTAAAAGGCACGAGAGAACGCTCACAGTCCATGACAACCGCGCTTACGCATCTTCAGCGGCTTGAAGCCGAATCCATTCATGTATTCCGCGAGGTTGCGGCCGCTTTCACCAAGCCGGTCATGCTCTATTCGGTCGGCAAGGATTCATCCGTGCTGATGCATCTGGCGATGAAGGCCTTTTATCCCGCCAAGCCGCCATTCCCCTTTCTTCATGTCGACACGACATGGAAGTTCCGCGAGATGATCGCCTTTCGCGATCAGATGGCGCAGAAACTCGGCTTCGATCTTCTGGTTCATGTCAACGAAGATGGCGTGCGCGACAACATCAATCCGTTCGACCATGGTTCGAACACGCACACCCATGTGATGAAGACCGTGGCGCTGCGCCAGGCGCTCGACAAATACGGTTTCGACGCGGCCTTTGGCGGCGCTCGTCGCGATGAGGAGAAATCGCGCGCCAAGGAGCGCATCTTTTCCTTCCGCAACGCCCAGCATGTGTGGGATCCGAAGAACCAACGCCCCGAGATGTGGAAGATATTCAACACCCGCATTGCATCGGGTGAATCGATTCGCGTCTTTCCGCTGTCGAACTGGACCGAACTCGATATCTGGCAGTATATCCTGCAGGAAAGTATTCCGATCGTGCCGCTCTATTTCGCCAAGGAACGGCCTGTGGTGGAACGCGACGGCATGCTGATCCTCAGGGATGACGAGCGCATGAAACTGCGCCCCGGCGAGACGGTGGAGAACCGGCTGGTGCGGTTCCGCACGCTGGGCTGCTATCCGCTGACCGGCGCCATCGAATCGGATGCTGATACGCTGGAAGCCATCGTCGGCGAAATGCTGACCGCGCGCACGTCCGAACGGCAGGGTCGCCTGATCGACCGCGATGAAGCCGGCTCGATGGAAAAGAAGAAGCGCGAGGGGTACTTTTGACCATGCGCCACATCATGGCAAAGAGCCTCGCACCCACCGACGGCGTCCGCGAGTATCTGGCAGCGCAGGAGAAGAAGTCGCTGCTGCGCTTCCTGACCTGCGGTTCCGTCGATGACGGCAAGTCGACGTTGATCGGGCGCCTGCTGTCCGACACCAAGCAGATTTTCGAGGACCAGCTCGCCGCGCTCGAACGCGATTCGCGCAAGCATGGCACGACGGGCGACGACATCGATTTTGCGCTGCTGGTCGACGGTCTCGAGGCTGAGCGTGAGCAAGGCATCACTATCGACGTTGCCTATCGCTTCTTCGCCACGCCGAAGCGCAAGTTCATCGTTGCCGATACGCCCGGCCACGAACAATACACGCGTAACATGGCGACCGGCGCCTCGACCGCCGACCTGGCGATCGTGCTGATCGATGCCCGGCAAGGGGTGTTGCGCCAGACCAGACGTCACTCGATCATCGCTTCGCTGCTCGGCATCCGCCACATCGTGCTGGCCGTCAACAAGATCGATCTCGTCGGGTTCGACCAGGCGGTCTTCGACCGGATCGTTGAAGACTACCGGCAATTCTCGCGCGATCTCGGTTTCCAAACCATCGTGCCGATCCCGATGTCGGCCCGCTACGGCGACAACGTCACCGGCCGTTCGGACAAGACGGAATGGTATTCCGGCCCGACGCTGATCGAGCAGCTCGAAACCGTGTCGGTCGATGAAGCGGTGGTTGAATTGCCGTTCCGTTTTCCGGTTCAGTATGTCAATCGCCCCAATCTCGATT
>NZ_RZQG01000512.1:0-4355 GCF_003998635.1 Mesorhizobium sp. M7D.F.Ca.US.004.03.1.1 | reverse complement strand
GCGTCATCCAATTGAACCCGGCCTTGTCGAGGCAACTCTCGAACTCAGTTGAGGCCGATCGCCCTGCCGCACCAGTCAGGAGGCTGTGCGCAGGGCCTTGGAAGTATCGCCCTCGGAAAACCCACTCAATTCCGCGACAGTGTCGGCGAGCTTTCGATCGGCGTTGATCTTTTGCCAGCTAGACTGGGTGGCATTTCGCTGCAATTGCCGCGAGAGGATATCTATCGTGGCGTCTGAAGGACCGCCCTTGCGGTCACTGACTCGCTGCCAAAGGACGAGCGGGTCCGCCTCCAACCAAAATCCGGAGAATCTGATAGCCCGGCTGCGCGCCGCTTTCTCGATCCGCTCACGATCGGCCGGTCTGTCGAAAACGGCATCGGCGACGACGGAGCCGCCCTCGGAAAGGATCAGGCCGGCGCGACATGCCATTTCGTGGTAGACCCGGTCAGAGACCTCCGGCCGGTAGGCCCGGTCTGGCAGCCTGGTCTCTGCAGGCACTCCATGCATGGCTTTGCGGATGCGGTCGCTTTCGACAATGCGGGCGCCGGGCGGCGCACCAACATGGGCGGCCAGCGCCTCTGCAACGGTCGTCTTGCCGGAGCCACTGAGGCCGCCGATGGCAACGAGCCGCGGAGGCGTTTGCTGGAGAAATGTTCGGGCAAGTTCGAAATAAGATCTGGCCTCGGCAATCAACTTGTCGGAATCGGTACTGCCTTCCTCGACTTGCGTTGCGGTGACGTGCGCGCGTACTGCGGCTCGGACCGCCATGAAAAACGGCAGCAGGACAAAGCCATCCTCGTCATCGGCCTCGTCGAGGTAGCGGTTCATCACGAGATTGGCGAGCCCCGGAAAACCACGGTGCCAAAGGTCCATCAGCAGGAAGGCAAGGTCGTAGAGCACGTCGATGCTGGCGATCTGGTCGTTGAATTCGATGCAATCGAAAAGGCGGGGCTCGCCGTCGAAGAGGCAGATGTTGCGCAGGTGCAGATCGCCATGGCAGCGGCGGACCTTGCCCGCTGCCTCCCGACGGTCGAGCACTCCGGCGTGGCGGGCATGGGCGGTGCGGAAGGCCTCGGCAAAGCTCGTGACCTCTGCTTTTGCGAAAACGTGGCTGGTGGCAAAGCCGGCCTCGTTGATGTCGAGCACGCCCGCCATGTTGGACGACCCGCTGCCATTGTGGACCGTCGGCGCCGCTCGGTGGTATCCCACGATCATGCGCGCGACCGTGGTCATCAGCACAGGCGTCAATTCTCCAGCGGTCGCCATTCGATCGAGAAGCTTGGACTGGGCGAAGCGGACCATCTCGATCGCCGCGTCGACCAGTTGCCCCGGGCCGTCAAAAGCCAGTTTGCCGTCGGCTTCCCGCGTGACGCGCCGCACTCCCAGATAGAGGCCGGGTGCGGTTTTCGAGTTGAGTTCCACCTCTTTTTCGCAAGCGGCCAGCCTCAGTGCCGGCGTCGAGAAATCGACATAGGGTAGCTTGACCGCCCGCTTCATCTTGTAGGCGCGTTCGCCAGTCAGAAAAATGCGCGAGATATGGGTATCGATCGCCTCGACCGGTCCGGTCGCGCCATATGAGGCAGAATCAAGCAGGAACGCGGTAACGGATTGCTGGTCGTCAACAATCATGGCCGGCCTCCTCGATGCCTGTGTCATGCGGAGACTGTTTCCGCCATCTGCATTCATTGCTGCAACGTCTCGACATAACCGGCCAGATCATGGATCCGTTCCCTGGTGACGATTTCCCCGGCGTTCGGGCCATACTTCTTCACGTCACCGGGAAGGAATTGCTGGCCCCAGACCGGCATGTCGCGATCGCCATGCCCCGGCACCATGGCGCGGCCGTCGATCACGGCAAACACGCGCCAATAAGGGAATTCGCCGCCATTGCGCCTGGAGAGGCGCGTCAGGTCGCTTGGCCGCTTCAACAGCTCGTCGCCCAACGGTCCATCGCCCTTGCCTTCAGGGCCATGGCAGACGGCGCATGAGTTCATGTATTCGGCCTTGCCGTTGCCGAGTTCCTGGGCGCCGGCCGCGTCGAAGGCCAATCCTGCCAGAGCCGCCGCGATCAGGAATTTCATCTGCGTTTCCCCGATTGATCGACTGAACCTACAGCCTTGGCTTGCGCACACGTTGATGCGGATCAAATGCCGCCGCAGTCACGGTGTTTGATTCAGCGCAATGAACGCACCGGGCGCCCTCGCTAATGACGAGATCACGACTGAGCCTTCACTCGAAATGAGGAGTTGCCGCCGTGACTTTCAGGACACTGCTTACAGTTACCGGACCGAACCAGGGCGAAGGCGATCTGAAGCTCGCCGCTGACCTGTGCGAACAGATCGGTGCCCATCTCTCCGTGCTCGTTCTCGAACTGGCCGCGCCGCCCTCAGGCGGCGAGTATGCTGCTGTCGTCTCGCCAGCTTGGCTGGAGGAACGTCAGGCCGAACTGAAAAGGCTTGAGAAACGAATTTCGGACGTCGCCGGCTTTCTCTCCCAGAGCGCCGTATCGGCTGATCTGAGCGACGACTATCCCGACACGGGATGGGCGGACGACGTCATCGGAAGGCGTGCCCGCTACGCCGATCTGACCATTCTGGGGCCGGATTTGCTGGCAAGCCATACGCTGAAGGATAAGGTCATCCAGGGCGTGCTGTTCTCGTCAGGAAAGCCCATGCTGCTTGTTCCCGAGGGCTCGCGCCCGACGCTGAAGCCGAAACGCATCCTCGTTGCATGGGACGCCCGCCTTGAGTCATCGCGCGCCGTCCGCGAGTCGCTCCATATGCTGAAAGGCGCCGACGATGTGCGCCTTGTCATCGTCGATCCAATAGAAGATGAGTTCCATCATGGCGAGGAGCCAGGTGCAGATGCCGCGGCCTATCTTGCCCGGCATGGTGTGAAGGTTACGGTCGACCGGCTGCCGAGCTCGAACCATTCGGTCGCCGACGTGCTTCGCCAGCATGCCGACGACGTTGCCGCCGAGCTGATGGTCATGGGCGCCTATGGCCATTCCCGGTTTCGCGAGCGCATTTTCGGAGGCATCACGAAGTCGATGCTTGACGATCATTCGCTGCCGATCCTGATGGCACGCTAGCAATCCACGTCATGGCCGGCGCTGATTGCGCCGGCCCATTCCATTTCCCGCAACCAATTGGTCGAGCGACCTACTCGGTCGCTTCTCGTCCGGACACCTGCTCGATGAGGATCCGGAAGAAAACATGCGGTGCACTGTCGGCCGTGGGAGGAACGACCGGCTTGAGTGCACCCGGCTCCCACCAGTCCGCGTGTTTGCTCAACACCGACCAAGCATGATCCCGCTCAAGCTTGTGACCGATACGATCAGGTAGCTCTTCGTATCGGCCATCGACGACGACGCTTCTCCATCCTCGCCCTTGGCTATGTTCATCGACTTGGACGGACACCAGCGGATTGGCTCGCATCCATTCGATCTTCTTGCCCGGCATGGAAAACGCGTAAAGATGAGCATCCGCATGGGCGTAGTGGAAGGGCACGACGTAGGGCTGCCCGTCCTTCGCGCATGCCAGGCGGCCAACACGATTGGCTGTCAGCATTTTGGTGCACTCCAAGGCAGAAAGCGTGCGGATCAGCATGATGTGACCTCCTATTTCTCGCGGTTGTCCCGTGTCTTTGATTTTGTGGTGGCTTTTGAGCCATGGCCAGCGGCGTGTTGCGTACTTCGATGCTGCCCGGCTTTTTGCGACCGAATAGCCTCGTCCATCGCAGCGGCGACATCGCTGTCGGAGAGCTGAGGAAACCGAAGGTAATGGTAACTCAGGGCATGGAACTGTCCTGGCTGACTGAGGCAAATCACACGATCCGCTTCCCGTGCCAGGTCAGCTACTGTCTCCTGCGGTGAAACAGGAAGAGCCACGATGATTTCCCGCGGTGACCGGCGCTTGAGAGCGCGAACCGCGACCTTCATGGTTGTACCGGTCGCTGCACCGTCATCCACTATGATCGCTGTCTTGCCGGTGATCGACAGGGGCCGCCGGTTGCCTCGATAGGCAAGGCACCTGTGTTCAAGTTCAGGGCGTTCTTTGGCGATCAAGACACGAAGCTCGTCGTCGTCGAGCGCGTAAGCCTCGACGATCTCACGGTTCAACACGACGTCCCCAGGCTCGCCATCGACGATTGCGGCAACAGCCAGTTCGGAATTGCCTGGGGCGCCGACCTTACGGACGATGAGTAGATCGAGAGGAGCATTGAGAGCCTTGGCCACTTCCGCAGCGACAGGAACCCCACCTCGCGGCAATGCCAGCACGACAGGCCGGTGCAGTTGAAGCTTGCTCAACTCCATGCCGAGCTTCTCTCCAGCCTCTTGCCGGTCCCGGAACATC
>NZ_RZQG01000511.1:0-4367 GCF_003998635.1 Mesorhizobium sp. M7D.F.Ca.US.004.03.1.1 | reverse complement strand
CCCTGATCGAGGATGCTTTTCTCGAACAGCAGCGGGATCTTTGTAGGAACGGGCGAGTTCACGTTCATTCGATCGAGACTCTCTAAAAACGATTTTTGACGTAAAAGCGCCAAGCAACCGTCATTATGTCCGATTCGTTCGCCCGGGCAAGAAATTTAAAGTTAACAAAAGCTTAACGGTCGCGGAACGGGGCTCAACAATATGATTCATGCAACTGAATATGCTGCACAATTTGGCGATTTTGTCTGCGGACAAAGCCTACCATCCAAGCACAAATCCTGCTTACCCCGGCGTCACGCCCAGTTCTTATCGGCTTCCTAAGGCGCTCCGGTGCCTGGCAAGCGATCACGACACTCTGAGCCTGGCAGATCAAACTCGACCGCGTTCTGACCCGACATTGCAAAGCGCCATGTTGTCTTTCACCTGCCTTGAAGACGCTAAGCAAAGCGTTCCAGGTGATAGCTCGTCGGAGGAGAGGGGGCAGCACTCATCAGTCCGTTACCTCACGATAAGCGCCAAGTGGGAGGACGGAGTATTGGTGTCAAGTTCGCTCAGTGGGAAAAGAGAGGGCTTTTCAGAGCCCGGACGCCTTAGTGAGGTTGATCCGGAAACGGTCGCGACGCCGCTGGTACTTGCGGGTCATCTCGGCGCTGGCGTGGCCAAGCTGCTTCTGCACATAACGCTCATCAACCTCGGCAGAGGAAGCCAGGCCAGCGCGCAGTGAATGTCCGGAAAACTTCTGTCCCCGCTCGCCCTCGGAGAGATCGCCGCGCACGCCGGCGGCCAAGGCCGTGCGCTTGACCAACCGGGCCACCTCCTGATCGTTGAGCCGATCGACGCCGACCGTTTTACCCTGACCAGTAACACGGCGGAACAAGGGGCCATGCGAGATGCGGGCAAACCTCAGCCAGGTCTCGAGCGCGACAACCGGGCAGGTGGAGTCGGACGAACCGCGGCCGATCTCGACCTCGCGCCAGCCGGTCTTGCCGCGCAGTGTCACAAGAACACCTTTGTCGAGCACCTCGACCCAGCCGCGGCCATCCTCGGTTTGATCGCGGGCAAGATCGAGGCCGACGATTTCGGAGCGGCGCAAGCCGCCTGCGAAGCCCAAAAGCAGCATGGCGCGGTCACGCAGGCCACGCAGCGTGCTGCGGTCGAGCGTCTCCAGCATGGCAACAAGATCGTCGCGCAGTACGGCCTCCTTCTGACGGGGCGGGGCGGCGTGCGTGTTGCGGATGCCGGCGAGCACGGTGGCGATATGACGGTCCTTCCGGTCAAGCGATTGGCCGCGCTGCGTGTAGTTCCAGGTCAGGGATGACAGGCGGCGCTCGATCGTCGCCACCGCCTTTTTGTCCCTTCCAGTGCCCGAAGCCTGCGCGGTGATATAGAGGCCGACGGTCTGCGGGTCCGGCCGCGATGGATCAAAAGACTGGCGCCGGCACCAGGCGCAAAAATGCTTCCAGTCGGCTGCGTAGGCGCGACGGGTGTTCGCCGAACTTGCTGCCTCGACATAATCGCGCGCACGGTCGGCGAGCTTTTCGAGATGCGTAGGCAACGATGTCTGTCGCGGGTCAAGGACCGGCGGGGGAGGGGAGGGGCCTTCATCCGGCCGCCCCATCTCCATGACGACGTCGACAATGTCCGGCAGGTCATCGGCGTCGATTGCGTCGGTGGACACCATCAAATTACGGGCTTTGCCCATCCAGCCTCGTCCATTCTAATGTCGCAGCAATGCGATTCTTGCGAGCGAAGGTGCGGCCAAAGTCCGGAATTGTCCACCGCGCGCTGTGTGACGGAATAGCTGCGGGAATTGCCTCCGCTCCGGTCCTGGTATCGCATCAGCGGGAGCGCAACGGGCCTTTCCGATCCAGGGATGGCCTCTCAGGGGTGGTCTCTCCTTGCTTTCATGTTCAACATCCTTTATATTCCGTTCAACAGATGGAGATCCCAAGATGACCATACGTGGCGCAGCGACAGCCGCAAGCGAGGAGCGGATCGCCCACACCCGCAACCGTCTGGTGCTTGAGCAGGCGAGGGCGGTCGGCCTGCTTGGCGCGGCCAAGAACACACGCCTTTCCGGCAGGGTGCCGTCGGAATTGATCGAGGCGGCAAAGAAGCGCGCCCATGTGACCTCCGACACCGAACTGCTTGAGCTCGCCCTGTCGCGGCTGGCCCTCGAGGATGATTTTGGCGCCCGGCTCGTCGGCCGCAAGGGCAGCATCTCCGCGGACATCGATCTTGGCATTTGATCTAGGCGGCGCACTGCGGTCCCTAAAACCACAGCGGCGTAGGGCAGGGCTGGAACGGCGACCAGATTCCGCCCTGTCCTGGGCAGGTGACCAGCCGCCTGTCGGCGGCGTATTGCTCCTCGACACCAGCGTCTATCTGGATGTCCTGCAGGGACGTACGCCCGAAGCGGTCGATAACCTTCTGACGTATCGGCTCTGTCACCACTCGGCCGTCTGCCTTGCCGAGCTCAGCCACGTGTTCGGCCGGCTCGACCCGGCGCACCCGACGACGAAGTCGGTCTTGGGAGCCGTTGCGGATACGATCGAGGATATTCCGGCGCACCGGCTGCATGCACCCGACGCCACCGCTTGGGGACGCGCCGGCATGCTGGCCGGCCTGTTGTTCCGGCTGAGCCATCTGCCGAAAGGGAAGGGGCATGAACGCCGCTTCCTCAACGATGCGCTGATCTTTCGCCAGGCCGGTATGGTCGGGGCGACGGTCCTGACCGGCAATGTTGGCGATTTCGATTACCTCAGCCAGCTTGTTCCGTCGGTGCGGGTGATCTTCTACCGGGCAGAGCCAGGTTTGCGCCCGCAGGCTTAAAAGCTCAGTGGGATGCACCAGCACTATCGTAGCCGTTCCAGGAAAGACCGTCGCGCTTATGGGATGGCCCGGAGGGTCGCTCGGCGTGAATTTTGGGCTTCTGCTCGACGAAAATGGCCATTTCTAACATAGAGACCAAAACGAACGATAATGCAACATTATCATTCGTTGTTGGTGCACGACAAGCACAGCGCTTTTCGTCCATTTCTGTTGCTAAAAGCGCCGCCGTGATTCATCGTGGTTTCGATGATTCTGCGTCCCAAACCATCTCCGCGCCACTACGCTACGCTCGCCGGCACCCCTCCGACCGTGCCAATGGCAGCGGTGCCGGCCTGGCTGCGCCGGGCCATCTCGGATGCGCACAGTCATGCGGGAAACGAGTTCGAGGACGTCTCGCTGACCGCGGGCGCTGCCATCGGCGCGCTCGATGCTGTCGTCCGCCGTCAGGACCGGTGGGCCGGCGCCTGGCGGCAGCGCCTGGCGCTTTCGGCTGCCGTGGCAACGGCAAAGCAGGCTGGCCGCGTGGAGGATGAAAGCGCGCTGCGCGACGCCGTGTTGCTCACCCGGCCCGGCGACAATGTCGGCCCCGCCGGTCGTTTTCTCCTCGCCTGGCGTCGGCTGGCATCTCGGCCAGCGGAGGATCTACTGACGGAGAAAAATCTCGCGGCGGTGTTGGAGGAGTTTGGCTACGCGCCGGATGATGAGGCGGTCAGCGATCTGGCGGATGATCTTCGACAGCTTTCCGCAGGCATCGGAATGGTCGGCATGCTGACCGGTGCGTTCACGGCCGCCGAACGCCGTGGCTTCGCACGCACCGTTGGAGCTTGGCTCGCCGACGCCCTGCGGGCGCAGCGGCTGTGTTGGGCATACGCCATGCCGCTGCTGGGCGCCGAGGCAGCCTTGGGGACAGGCGCCCGCACGCCTCGACTGGCAGCCAGCTCCGTGGCGACAGGCATTGAGACAGATCCTGATGAGCGTGCGAAAGGCCTGATGGCCGCGCAGGCGCGCGCCGCGCTGCGCGCCATTGATCTTTCCGCCGAGATCGAGCGCCGCGCGGACCGGCTGCTTGCAGTTGCGCCGAAACTCAGGGCCAAGGCGGCAGACATGGTCGTCGAAAGACTCCTGTCCGACGACGCGATCGTCGCATCCGAGAAAATCGCCGGCATGAGCGACCGCGGCCTGCGCCGGCTATTCGACCGGCTGGTCGAACTCGGTGCCGTGCGCGAGCTGTCGGGCCGCCCAACCTTTCGCATCTACGGGCTGTGACGACCATGGTGGAAGCGGTGCGCAGACGCGGAAAGGATCGGCCAGATGACCGTCGATCAGCTGACCAGCTGTTTGACCGCGAACTGGATCACCTGCCGCCGGAGGCGCGCTGGCGCGAATGGATGAACCGTGTCGAAGCGACCATCTTCGCCGCCAACGAACCGGTCGGCCGCGAGACGCTCGCGCGGATCGTCGGGAAAAACTGCAGCATCGATCTGCTGATCGACGACATCCGCGAGGAGCTGCGCGGTCGACCCTATGATCTGGTC
>NZ_RZQG01000510.1:0-4369 GCF_003998635.1 Mesorhizobium sp. M7D.F.Ca.US.004.03.1.1 | reverse complement strand
TCTGGTCGTAGCGCTTGTATTCGCCAAAATACTTGGTGATCGCCGCCGTCAGCGACGTCTTGCCATGGTCGACGTGGCCAATCGTGCCGATGTTCACGTGAGGCTTGTTACGCTCGAATTTACCTTTTGCCATAGTCTCTTTCCTTGGACGGCCTGGACCTTCAGTTCAGTCGAATGCGGGGCGATTAGCGACAAAGGCCAAAAAACACAAGCGTCTTTTGGCTGGGTGCCGTGTCACTCAGTCCGAACCATCGATCCGATTGCGGGGATGTGGCGCTGATATAGGAAGGCCGGAGACGAAATGAAATGGGTGACAGACCGATGCATCGAAGCCGCGATAGCGCGGCCTTGCTTGCCCGCCCTGTCTGATTCAAGGCCAGGCCATGGCCCATTGCGGTCGTAACCGGGGTCTGATGTTGTGACCGAATGCATTTCATCCCTGCCTCCATCCGCGGCCCGCTGTTCATGATCGTCTCGACGGGGTCGTATCTCGTCAACGACACGATGATGAAGCTCGCGACGGCGGGCTTGCCGCCCTATGAAGTGCTGTTTCTGCGCGGCGTGGCGGCAGCACTCTGGGGCTTCCCGCTGTTGTTCGCGCTGGGCTACGGCAAGCAGATCCCGCTGATCTTCGACAAGCGCGTGCTGCACAGGAACCTGCTCGAGATGGCAGCGATCCTTTGCTATGTCGTGGCGCTCGCCAACATGCAGATCGCGGATTCCACCGCGCTCGGACAGATCACGCCGCTCTTGATGCTGGTCGGCTCCTCGATCCTGTTTGGCGAGCGGATCGGAGGCCAGCGCATGGCGCTGATCGGGCTTGGCTTCATCGGCGCGCTGATGGTGGCGCAGCCGACCATGCAAGGCATTTCGGTCTACGCGCTGCTGGCGCTCGGCAACGCCGCGCTTGCGGCGGCGCGCGACCTTGCCGGCAGACGGGTCGCGGCCGAAGTGCCGGGCATGATCGTGGCGATTTCCGCCGTCGTGGTGGTGCTGATCGGCGCCGGTGCCGCGCATCTGGTTTCCGAGCGCTGGGTCGTGCCCGGGACGCATCACCTGCTGCTGATGGCCGGCGCTGGATTTTTCCTGATCTTCGGCCACTTCTTCATCTTCATGGCCTATCGCGTCGGGCCGACCAGCGCCGTGGCACCGTTCTACTATTGCTTCACCGTCTGGGCGGTCATTTCAGGCCTGCTGGTGTTCGGGCAATTCCCCAACACGCTGGCGGTCTGCGGTATCCTGCTGGTTGTCGGCAGCGGGCTGACCATCGTGTCGTTGGATCAGCGCCAGCGCCGGCTGGCCGTCGTCGCATAGCCTCACCACCCAAGCAGGCGCTCACGCACGAGTTGTTGCCGAGCCGAAAAAGATTGTCCAACCGGCAAAGACCCGTCGAATCGACGACGGCATGATCAATCAGGGGAGTTCCCATGACCGATTTTGACCAGAACAAGAACTCCGACGCCGAGCACAAGGCCGCTATCCGCAAGTCGCTTGTCGGCTGGGCGGTGTTCATCGCGGGAACGCTGATCTTCTTCGCCGCCGCCGACACGGTGTTGATGCCATAGGCGAGCCGCTGCTGGGTATGCCGGCCTTGAGCCGTTCTCCTCGCCTCCCAGCAGCAATAGTTCGAAACTTCAGACGATCCAGCTAGCGCCTAAAGCGTCCGCTTTGCGCTGAACTGATGGTAAGCCCACAGGACGACCACCGCGCCAACCACCGCGACGATCAGGCTGTAGATGTTGAGGCCGGTGACGCCCGACGCGCCGAAGGCACTGAAGATCAGGCCGCCGACAATGGCGCCGACGATGCCGAGCACGATATCCATGATCATGCCCTGGCCGGTCTTGTTGACGATCTTGCTGCCGATGAAGCCGGCGACCACGCCGAGAATGATCCAGCTGATGATACCCATTTTTTTCCTCTCCATCCCCCGCCAGCCGGACATTTTCATATGATTGTCAAAACCTCAAGCCAGCTTGAAATTCCGCCCGAATGCTCCATTGTTGAGCAGGGTCGGGCTTGGTCGCTATGGAGGATCCACTATGGGACTTTTTGACAATGCCGTTCCCGGCGGCAACATCACCAAACCACTGATGATCGCGCTCGGCGCATTGCTGGTCGGAAAAATGCTGAGCGGCAGAAGTGCCGAACAGCCCGAGCAGTCTCCCGCTCCTGCTCCAACCGGCCCCGCCCCGACGGAAACCACGTCCGCCGATGGCGGCCTGGTTGGCGGATTGGGCGGCCTGCTCGACAAGCTCAGAAATGCCGGCCATGGCAATGCCGCGGATTCCTGGGTCGGCACCGGCCAAAACCAGCCGATCAACGCCAATGATCTCGGCACTGCAATCGGACCGCAGATCATACGCGAGATCGCGCAACGGACCGGAATGGACGAGCAGGAACTGCTCAAGCAACTGTCCACGGCCTTGCCCGGCATCGTCGACAAGCTGACGCCGAACGGCCAGGTGCCGCAGCAGCACCAGGTCGCATCCGCGTTCAACAGCTAGCGCGTCGCGGACACCGCGATTGGAGCACTGCGCCTGGTGCGCGGTGTTTCGGTTTGCCGGGGATGAGTGTCTGGAGCGGGTAGCGGGAATCGAACCCGCATATTCAGCTTGGAAGGCTGCTGCTCTACCACTGAGCTATACCCGCGCCGTTCCTGAAGTACCGGATTCACCCGAAAAGCGCCATGCACTTTTCGGTCCGATTCTTTTCGCGTTTCAGGGCTTCCGGGCCGGCAGTGGTGGAGAGGGTTGGATTCGAACCAACGTAAGCTAAGCTAACGGATTTACAGTCCGTCCCCTTTAACCACTCGGGCACCTCTCCAGTCTGCCGCCGGAGCCATGCAACGAGGCATTCGCGCCAATCCGGACCCGAGTTATGTGTTCTCCGAAACCAGCGCAGCGCCTTATGGCGGCAAGCCCATTGGGTGTCAACCGCGCAACAAGGGTTTTTCGATGTTGTTCGCCGGCTGCGACGACGGGCCATATCCATGGCCGGAGGACACGGCTATAGAAGCCAGCCATGAGCGATAAAACCAACACTCCCAAAGACACCCATTACGCCAAGCTGCGCCGCGCCTATCGCGACGAGAAAAGCGGCGGCGCGCCGGCGTTCAGGCCCCGACAGCCGGTTCCGCCGGGCGAAAATGCCGCGGACGGCCTGGTGCGGCTCTATGGCCTGCACACGGTGCGCGCCGCACTCGACAATCCGCGCCGCAAGATCAGAAGGATGCTGGTGACGCGCAACGCGGCCGAGCGCCTGGAAATCGCCGATCTCGCCGCCCTGCCCTTCAAGACGGAACTGGTCGAACCCAGGGACATCGACAAGATCACCGGATCGGACGCCGTGCATCAGGGTGTGCTGATCGAGGCCGAGCCGCTGAAACCGAAGCGGCTTGACGCTCTTGGCGATGCAAAGCTGGTTCTGGTGCTCGATCAGGTCACCGACCCGCACAATGTCGGCGCCATCCTGCGCTCGGCGGTCGCCTTTGGCGCTGGCGCGCTGATCACCACGGCCCGCCACAGCCCGCAGGAATCGGGTGTGCTGGCGAAATCCGCCTCCGGTGCGCTGGAGCACATCGATCAGATCGAGGTGAAGAACCTCGCCGACGCGCTCGGCCAGCTGCACGAGGCCGGCTTCCGCACCATCGGGCTTGATTCGGACGCACCTGCGGAACTCGAAAAGAGCTTTGCCGGAGAAAAGATCGCGCTGGTGCTGGGCGCCGAAGGCAAGGGCCTGCGCCAGAAGACACGCGAAACGGTGACGACTCTGGCGCGGCTCGACATGCCCGGCGCGATCCATTCGCTCAACGTGTCGAATGCCGCGGCGATCAGCCTTTACGTGGCGCGGACATTTTTGAAGCGCGGCTGAGCCAGAAACAGCAGAAACATCTCGAAACGAGAAACGGGTTCCAGCGACAGACGCCGGAACCCGTTCTTCGATGGGCCAAGAGTTGGCGGCTTGGGAACGTTGCGCCGCCCTCTCCCGACCTATGCCGCTTTGCCCCGGGTGTCGGCTGCCTCGCTGCCGACCTCGAAATTGGCCATCCGCTCCAGCGCCCTGACCAGCGCCGAATGATCCTCCTTGGCGCCGCCATTGGCCGCGCAGGAATTGAAAAGCTGCTGCGTGGTGGACGTGTTGGGCAGCGACACGCCCAGCGCCTTCGCGCCCTCCAGCGCGAGGTTCAAATCCTTCTGGTGCAGTTCGATGCGGAAACCCGGCGCGAAGGTGCGCTTGACCATGCGCTCGCCATGCACTTCCAGAATGCGCGACGCCGCCAGGCCGCCCATCAGCGCCTGCCGGACCTTGGCCGGATCGGCGCCGGCTTTCGATGCAAAAACAAGCGCTTCGGCGACGGCTTCAATGG